>CAZTOM010000439.1:0-1400 GCA_964615555.1 uncultured Actinomycetaceae bacterium | reverse complement strand
GCTTTATGGGAAGGCCGCATTCGTTTGTCGGACTTTCTGAAAGGATAATCATGACCCAGGCTGATTCGCACAAAAAGAACGATCAATTACAATTTGAAGCCGTCCGAATTTACCAGAATGAAAAACGGCTGGAAATACAAATAAGACAGCAGGCTGAAGACCGCATGGACGCGCTCCGTCAAGAATTCACGGAGCGCTTTTTTGGGTGGGACATTTCCTTTGACTGTATTGAAGAAGTTCAGGAGGAGCGGGAAATTGTAACCACCGTAACAGAAACTTTGCTGGATGCATTTCCATCTCTTCAGGATTATCCGGATGGGTACAGTTTTGAAGTAAAAGAAAACGATGTTCATATCTTGCTCCCTTCCATTTTTGCCGAGCGTTATTTTATAGAAAAAGTGCATGAAAAACTCTCCGGAATATTGGACAAACATTGGCCGGAGCAAGTTTTTCGGATTGATGTGGAGAGCATCAATCCGAAACCTGAAGAACAGACACCGGATCCTGCCTTGTTTTCCTCCGTGAAGGTAGTCTCGAACGGTACCGGCAGCCGGAAGTTTTTGTCGGAGGAATTTCCTCGCTGGGAAGCGGCGAAAAGAGGAAAACAACCGGCGCCCATTCCGATTCTTGAATTGCAGCAGGAGGAGGCATCTGTCTGTATTGAGGCGGAGGTTGTTTCGGTGGAGCGGATTGCCATAACCCGACGGGGTAAGTTCCTGATGCTTTTTGATGTGCACGACGGAGACACCACCGCCTGTTCCATCCTGTTTGCCAAGGCCTACGCGGAAAAACATGAAGTGGAAAAATATATTATCCCCGGGAGTCGTTATGTTTTTTGGGGAGAATATCGGTATGATCATTATGCCGGCTGCAATGTTTTCAGTGTGCGCCGGATGGAGGAAGCGGCCCCGATGGTCACAACGGACCCTGTGGAAACGAAACGGGTTGAACTTCATTTGCATACAACCATGTCCGCCACCGACGGAGTCATTGAGCCGGGAGAACTGTTTCAGCGTCTGAAAGATTGGGGTCACGATGCGGTGGCCATTACCGATCACGGTGTCGTCCAGTCCTTTCCCGATATCGCCCGATTGGCCGCTAAAAAGGGAATTAAGCCTCTGTACGGCATGGAAGCCTATGTGGTGGCAGATCGGCCCGTCGTTTTAAAAGGAACGAAGGAGGCATATGAATCCTTCGTCGTATTTGACCTGGAAACCACCGGACTCAATCATCGTCATGATCGCATTATTGAAATCGGCGGAATTCGCATCGAAGGGGGGCAGATTGTCGATCGTTTCTCCCAACTCATCGATCCGCAAATGCCCTTAAGTTCAGAGGTCATCGCGTTAACCGGTATTACCAACGCGGATCTTGCCGGACAACCGACCATTGACAGGGTG
>CAZTOM010000438.1:0-1400 GCA_964615555.1 uncultured Actinomycetaceae bacterium | reverse complement strand
GATCCAGTAAAGAACACACGGAGGAATCCCTGGAAAAATCCTCCTCGGAAGTGCAAAAGGGAAATGCCCCGGAAGAGCGAAAACTCCAGCGTCTGTATCGCAATCGGGAAGCCGCCCCCATGATCAAGCGTTCCAATGATTTCGGCGCCGGGGGCGTCAGTGTGGCCATTGGAGAAATCGCCGACGGCGTATCCATCGATCTGGATGCGGTTCCCGTGAAATACAAGGGCCTGGACGGAACGGAACTGGCCATTTCCGAATCCCAGGAGCGAATGGCAGTGGTCATTGCCAAAGAAGAGGAAGAGGCCTTTCGCGCCCTGTGCACGGCAGAAAATCTGACGGCAACCAAAGTGGCCGTCATTACGGAAGAAGCTCGAGTCGTAATGCGCTACCGGGGGCAAACCATTGTGGATCTGGCCCGGGACTTTCTGAATACCGCCGGGGTGCAGGGGCGGCAGGACGTGGTGCTGGCCACGGAGCAAAAAACCTATCCCGGAGTGAACTATCCGAAAAGCAAAGAGCAAGCCATCGATCATCTGAGGCTTCCCCAGAATGCCTCCCAGCAGGGGCTGGTGGAAATGTTTGACTCCACCATCGGCCGCACCACCGTTCTTTTGCCCTACGGAGGGCGCACCCAGCGCACCCGGCAGGATGCATCGGTGCAGAAAGTGCCCGTGGAGGGGGGAACGGACACGGCCAGTGTCCTCACCTACGGGTTTGACCCCTATGTGTCGGAATATGAGCCCTTTGTGGGTGCCCAGTATTCCGTGATCGAAGCCCTGGCCCGGCAAGTGGCGGTGGGGGCTCCCTATCGACAGGCCCGTCTGAGTAATCAGGAATATTTTGAACGTTTGGGGGATACACCGGAAAAATGGGGGAAAGTGGTAAAGGCGCTGCTGGGTTTGTACAAAGCCCAATCCGCCTTTGAAACCCCGTCCATCGGGGGCAAGGACAGCATGAGCGGCACCTTCCATGATCTGGATGTACCGCCGACGCTGGCGACCTTTGCCGTGACGGTTTCCCGGGCTTCCGAAACCGTATCCCAGGAACTGAAAGCACCGGGCAATCAGCTGGTACTCGTGCCCCATGGGGCCAAAGAAGGCCATCTGCCGGATTATGCCGCCCTGAAACAGGGGTGGGATGCGGTTCTCTCCTTGCGGGACCGGGGACGGTTGCACAGTGCGAAAATCATTAAATCCCAGGATGCCGCCACGGCACTCATCTCGATGGCTCTGGGAAATGAAATCGGTTTTGACGCCCAGCTTGCAGAACACCGGGATGCCTTCTTCCCGGGCAGTCTGCTCCTGGAAGTGAGCCCGGGAGATGTGCCGGAAGGTTTAATTCCCGTCGGTACCACCCGGGAGGGGATTATGCGTCTGGACGGGTGGGAAATGGACTTT
>CAZTOM010000437.1:0-1411 GCA_964615555.1 uncultured Actinomycetaceae bacterium | reverse complement strand
GATGAGCGGGTGGTCCGGGTTGATGACTCGCATGGGGGAAACTTATCGCGTGAGCCTGCCACCCGGAACACCGTATACGTCATGGATGGACGAGCCGTTGCGGCTGGCCCGGACCTGCCTGGCCCACGGCGACGTCCCGGTCGGCGCGGTCGTCCTCGATCCGGGGGGCATGATCATCGGTCGGGGCCACAACGTGCGCGAACGGGACCACGACCCCACCGGCCACGCCGAGGTCCTCGCCCTTCGCGAGGCGAGCCGGAGCCTGAGCACGTGGCGACTGAGCGGCTGCACCCTCGTCGTCACCCTCGAGCCGTGCCTGATGTGCGCCGGTGCCCTCATCCAGTCCCGCATCGATCGGGTCGTCTTCGGCGCCTGGGACGACAAGGCGGGCGCCTGCGGGTCGGTCTGGGATGTGGTCCGTGACCGTGCCTCCCTGCACCAGGTCGAGGTGGTCGCCGGCGTGCGGGAACCCGAGTGTGCTGCGCTGCTCACCGACTTCTTCGCCGGCCACCGCCGCCCGACCGGAGAATGACACGCCGGGCGAGCACCGCATACCGAGTCACAGCAGTCCCACCTGTCACACTTGCCTGGACGTGACTGTGTGGTGCCCACGCACCGAAACCCCCGCAAAGGAGAGGCGCATGCCCCCGATCAAGAAGATCGTGACGTGGATCGTCGTCATCTTCTTCCTGTATGCGATCCTCACCAACCCGAGTAGCGCTGCGGATATCTTCCGCTCCATCTGGGACATCATCTACGGCGGGATCCGCAACATCTTCGAGTTCTTCAACCAGCTGCTCACCCGCGGCTAGCACCGCCGCCATGGCCTACGACGACGGCCCGATCCGCCACGTCGGTGGCGGCCCCTCGTGGCGCCCCTCGGTGCAGGTGTCGCGTCCCCGGCCGCAGATCACCCGGGACATCGAGTTCGCCACCCGCAACCCACACCTGCGGGACCATCTCTCCGAGGCCGAACGGATCCGGATCGGCACCCGGCAGCACCCGATCGTCCTCCTCAAGCCGGCACTCGCGGTCGTGGCGGCCTTCGCACTCTTCCTGCGGGCCGTCTCCGACCCGGGAGCGCTGCGCTCGACGCAGGACGTCTTCCTCGTCGCCGTCCTCGTCGCGCTCGTCTGGCTCGGCGTCCGGTGGTTGAAGTGGAGCCGGCACTTCTTCCTGGCCACCGACCAGCGGGTGCTGAAGATGTACGGCGTGCTGTCGACGACGGTGGACAGCATGAAGGTGCAGAAGGTCACCGACATGAAGTACCACCGCAGTTTCCTCGGTGAACTCATCGGCTACGGGAGCATCACCATCGAGAGCGCCGGTCAGGAGCAGGCGCTGCACGACATCAGCTACATCCCCTACCCGCGGGAGAACTACCAGGAGCTGTGCCACATCATCATCGGCG
>CAZTOM010000436.1:0-1413 GCA_964615555.1 uncultured Actinomycetaceae bacterium | reverse complement strand
CCCGATGAAATCGCCCTTACCAAGCCCTGCGGCGGTCAGTGCCTGCGCGAATCGGGTGGATGCCTGGTCAAGCTCTCTGTACGTGAGTCGCTGGTCCTGCCAGATCACGGCCGTCTTGTCAGGGAAACGATCGGCAGAGCGCCGGATGATGTCGCCGGTGAGCACGGGGTTCCTCTCGGGTGTTAGTCGTCTGATTCGAAGGTCTCGGAGGTGACGCCCAGATAGGCGGCGCGCACCTTGTCATTAGCGGTCAGTTCCGCGGGCGTCCCGGAGACCACCACATGTCCGCGCTCGAGCACGTACCCGCGGTCCGCGATCTCGAGGGCGAGGTTTACCATCTGCTCCACCAACACCACGGTGGTTCCGGTATCCCGGAGCTTGGCGATGCTGGGGAGGATCAGGTCCACGATCACGGGTGCGAGGCCCATGGACGGCTCGTCGAACAGCATGAGCTTCGGACGGGACATGAGCGCTCGCCCGATCGCGAGCATCTGCTGTTCACCACCGGACAGGGTGCCCGCGTCCTGCCCGAGCCTCTCCCCCAGTCGAGGGAAGGTGGACAGCACGAAGTCCAGTTGCTCCTCCACCACCGTCGATTCCCGACGGCGGGTGAAGCCTCCCAGCAGCAGGTTGTCCTTGACGGGCAACTCGGGCCAGACCTGCCGCCCCTCGGGCACGAGTGCGAGTCCCCTGCGAAGCCGCTCGGAGGCCGCGCGGCGGGAGACGTCCTCGCCATCGAGGAGGACAGTGCCGGTGGAGGACATCCGGCGGGAGTTCGTCATGAGTCCGGAGAGCGCGCGCATGAGGGTGGTCTTCCCCGCGCCGTTCGAGCCGACAACGGCGATGATCTCGCCGGCCTCCACGTGCAGGTTCACATCGTGGAGCACGGCCACGTCCCCGTAGGAGGCGTGGAGGTTCTTCACTTCGAGCATGCTCACTCTCCGCCACCCCCGATGCGTCCGGAAACGCCGAGGTAGGCCTCGGCCACGCGCGGATTGTTCTGGACGTCCTGAGGGCGGCCCTCGGCGATCACGGAGCCGCCGTCGAGTACGGTGACGGCGTCGCTGACGGCCATTACGAGTTTCATGTGGTGCTCCACCAGCACCACGGTCACGCCCGTGTCCCGGATACGCCGGATGAGGGCGGAGAGGTGGTCCACTTCCTGCGGGTTGAGCCCGGCGGCAGGCTCGTCAAGGAGGAGGATCTGCGGGTTGGAGGCGAGCGCGCGTGCGAGTTCGAGTCGTCGTCTCAGGCCCTGCGGGAGTCCCCCCGCTTCCTCGCCGGCGTATTCGTCCAGATCAACGAGCGCGAGGATCTGGTGAGCAAGGGTGGTGAGTTCGTCCTCCTCGCGGAAGGTCTTCGGCGTGCGGAGCAGGGAATCGAGGAAGCCCTGATGGCTGCGGAGGTGTGAGC
>CAZTOM010000435.1:0-1413 GCA_964615555.1 uncultured Actinomycetaceae bacterium | reverse complement strand
AGTTCCTGTGGGATGGTGAGGCTGACGAGGGGACCCGCCCGGTGATCCAGTCAAGCAGTTACGGTGGGTTGCTCGGCAAGGTCGAGCTCGGCGTGGATGCAGAGGGCAACGTCGTCCAGTACACCAAGGCGAACCTCTCCACCTCGGAGACGGCCTACGCCGACTGCGTCGGCGACCCTCAGTACGACGCAGCCGCGAAGGTCGTCGCTGACGCGATGGCAGCCGCCGACATCATCGGCAAGGAGGTCATCGGCGAGCAGGCCGCTGACATCACCCGTGCATTCATGACGCGGGCCGACGGGACCCTCGGCGAGGACCGTCTGCGCGAGAGCACCATGAGCAACCTCACGGCTGATGCCTGGCTCTGGGGCATGAACGTCCCCGGTCGTCCGGGTGCCGACATCGGCATCATGAACCCTGGTGGCGTCCGCGCGGACCTGCTGTACGCACCTGGCGGTGAGGAAGCCCCTGGTGAGATCACCTACAAGGAGGCTGCCACGGTCCACCCGTTCGCGAACACGATGCAGACGATCGACATCACCGGTGCGCAGTTCAAGACGCTCCTCGAGCAGCAGTGGCAGCCGGAGGGCTCCTCACGCATGTTCCTGAAGCTCGGACTGTCGGAGAACGTCCGGTACACGTACGACCCGTACGCCCCGTCGGGTGAGCGCATCACCGGCATCTGGCTCGACGGAGAGCCGATGGATCTCACGGCGGTCTACCGGATCGCTTCAGGGTCGTTCCTGATCGGCGGCGGTGACAACTTCACTGTTCTGCAACAAGGGACGAACCGCACCGACAGCGGCCTGGTCGACACCGACGTGTTCATGAACTATGTCGCCCAGCACTCGCCGATCTCGCCGAACTTCGAGAAGAACGGCGTGTCTGTCACGGACACCGCCCTGCCGGTCACGGCCACCGCTGGTGACGAGGTCACCTTCACTGTCACCGGCGTCGACCTGTCCAGCCTCGACTCGCCGGACAACACCTCGTTCACGATCTACCTCGGTGACGCGGAGGTCGGCACCGCCGCGATCGAGAGCGTTCACGTCGACGAGACAGAGGACGGGATCTACCCGACACGCGACGGTCAGTCCGCTGTCGCCTTCACCGTCCCGGCGGACTTCCCCGGTGGCGAGACCGTCATCACCCTGGTTGCCGAGCCGTCCGGCACGGTGGTCAAGGTGCTCGCTCACATCACCGCAGTGGAGCCCCCGCCCGGTGAGCCCACCCCGCCGACCAAGCCCGGACCCATCATCGAGACGGACATCCCCGCCGGGAGCTCCGGCGCCGGTCTGCTCGTCGGGCTAGCACTGGCCCTCGCCGGTGCCGGCATCGTGCTCCAGCGTCGCCGGAGCGGCCAGCACTGATGCGACGTCGCCCACTCATCGTGGGCGTGCTCGTCGCAGTCGT
>CAZTOM010000434.1:0-1415 GCA_964615555.1 uncultured Actinomycetaceae bacterium | reverse complement strand
TCGAGTCATTGTGTCCGGAAAGTGACTGTAGTCAGCCAATATGCGGACACGATGAGGTCAAGTCCACGGGGGTGGTGTATCGGTCCTCGAGATCGGGGTTGGGTCAGGCGCTGATGGCGCCGATGGGTTCGGGGGTGGTCACCTCCTCGGGGCTGGTCTCGGCGACAAGGGCTAGTCGAGACTTGGCCAGGACGTCCAGGCCGAGGTAGCGGCGCTGCTCGGCCCATTCGTCGTGCTGCTCTGCCAGGACTGCGCCGACGAGGCGGATGGTGGCCTCGCGGTTGGGGAAGATCCCCACGACGTCGGTGCGGCGGCGGATCTCGCGGTTGAGGCGTTCGTTGGGGTTGTTGGACCAGATCTGTCGCCAGATCGCCTGCGGGAAGGCGGTGAACGCCAGGATGTCGGCTCGAGCCGCCTCCAGGTGCTCGGCGACGGCTGGGAGGCGGTCGTCGACGGAGTCGATGAGCTTGTCGAACTGGGCGTGCACCGCCTGGGCGTCGGCCTGCTCGTAGACCGAGTGCAGCATCGCCTTGACCGCGGGCCAGGAGGCCTTGGGGCAGGCAGCCATCAGGTTGGCCGAGTAGTGCGTGCGGCACCGCTGCCAGGCGGCTCCGGGCAGCGTCGCGCCGATCGCCTCGACCAGGCCGGCGTGGGCATCGGAGGTCACCAGGCCCACGCCGGACAGGCCGCGGGCGACCAGGTCGCGGAAGAAGGCCAGCCACCCCGCCCCGGTCTCCCCGGTGGCGACCTGGACGCCCAGGACCTCGCGGTAGCCCTCGTTGTTCACGCCGGTGGCGACCATGACCGCCACGTTGATCACACGCCCGCCCTCGCGGACCTTCATCGTCAACGCGTCCGCGGCCACGAACGTGTAGGGACCGGCGTCCAGCGGGCGGGTGCGGAAGTCAGCCACCTGCTCGTCCAGGTCCTTGGCCATCTCCGAGACCTGCGACTTCGACAGCCCCGTGATCCCCAGGGTCTGCACGAGCTTGTCCATCCGGCGCGTGGAGACCCCCAGCAGGTAGCAGGAGGCCACCACCGTGGTCAGCGCCGCCTCGGCCCGGCGGCGGCGCTGCAGCAGCCACTCGGGGAAGTAGGAGCCCTGGCGCAACTTGGGGATCGCCACGCCGATCGTGCCAGCGCGGGTATCGAACTCCCGATGCCGGTAGCCGTTGCGGCGGTTGACCCGCGCCTCGGTCACCTCCCGGTAGCCCGCCCCGCAGACCGCGTCGGCCTCGGCCGACAGCAGGGCGTTGATGAACGTGGTCAGCATCTCGCGCATCAGATCCGGGGATGCCTGGGCGAGGTGCTCGTGCAAGAACTGGGCAGGGTCGATACTGGATGGAGCGGTCACCGTGATGGTCCTTTCGAGGCGGTTGTGAGAGATCACTCGAAGGATCGCGCGGTGACCGCCT
>CAZTOM010000433.1:0-1423 GCA_964615555.1 uncultured Actinomycetaceae bacterium | reverse complement strand
CCGCCGCCTGGAATACTCCGTCGATCACCAGAAAGCGAAAGTCGAAGCCTTCCAGATATTTTTCTACCACCACCGTACGGGAATATTGGGAAGCCAGGGCAAAAGCTTCCTCCAGCCGATCCTGATCGGAGATTTTTATGCTCACCCCCCGGCCGTGGTTGCCGCTCAAGGGCTTTATCACCAGGGGATAGCCCAGTTCCTCCGCCAGTGTACAGGCTTCTTCCAGACTGTCCACCGCTCTGCCCCGGGGTACGGGCACCCCGGCGGCATCCAGGATTTGTTTTGTTCTTTCCTTGTTGGCTGCAATTTCCACCCCCAAAGCCGAGGTATTATCCATCAGGGTGGCTTCAATCCGTCGTTGAAATTTCCCCTGGCCCAGCTGGACATAACTGTGCTCGTTCAGCTGGATATGAGAAATCCCACGGCGGGCCGCCTCATCCACAATGGATTGGGTGGAGGGCCCGAATCGGGTCTGTTTGGCAATCCCCCGCAATTCCTTCAGCAAAGGTTCCGGATCGTTGACAATCCCCCGGTACAAATCCTCCACCAGGGCCACAGCCATCTCTCCGGCCCGCAGGCCGACCCGCTCATCGATATAGCGATACACCACATTGTATACGCCCTTCTCCTTCAGCGTGAAGGTCTTGCCGAAGGTGATGTCATGGCCGATCAGACGCTGCAGCTCAATGGCAATATGTTCCGACACATGGCCCGGCCAGGTCCCCCGCTCAATTCGCTGAAAAAAACCTCCCGCCACGCCCGGTGAGCATCGATGTTCATATAAGGTCGGCAGCAGTTTTTCGATATTCGCACGAAAATCCGGAATGGTATCGGTGGGTTTTTCCTCCAGTTCACCAATATCCAGCTCCATGAATATCATCGGACGCTGACTGTAATAATTGGGTCCGCGCAACGCACGCAATGCTCGTATTTTCATTCCTATCTCCGTCTTTCTAATAAATTACGCCCCGATGCTCAAAGCACCGGAGCGTTCCAAGACTATGCCTTGCCCATATTGTATCATTTCATGATGATATAAGGAAGAAGCGAGGAGCCGGACTTACGTCCCTCTCCTTACAGATACAGGGGCAGACTGATGAGCACGCGGAAATCCTCCCCCGCATCGATATCCATGTACCCTTCGTATTTCTCCGTTACAGCCCGAATGCTCTTTAAGCCGAAACCGTGGGCGCTTTTGTTGGACTTAGTGGTGGCCAGGGAAGGATTGTGGTTCTCCCTTCCTCCCGGATGTATTTTCGATATGGATACATCTTATGATCGTCTCCATCATAACGGGAAATCAGGAAAAAACATTAAACGGTCAAATTCGATCCATATGCGGTCAAATTCGGTTGTCTCTTTTTCTGAAGCGTTATTTTTCAGATTAAAAATAGCATAAAAATCTAGTTATCCGCATAAAAAC
>CAZTOM010000432.1:0-1424 GCA_964615555.1 uncultured Actinomycetaceae bacterium | reverse complement strand
CGGAGGACTTTGATCAGGTGCTGAATGTGAATTTAAAAAGTGCATTCCTGCTGACAAAAGCCTGTGCACGGGGTATGATGAAGCAGCGGTACGGCAAGATTATCAATATCAGTTCCGTAGTGGGCGTTTTCGGCAATGCCGGACAGGCCAATTACTCCGCATCCAAGGCGGGGCTCATCGGACTGACCCATACGGTGGCCAAGGAGCTTGGATCCCGAGGGATTCGGGTGAATGCGGTAGCCCCCGGATTTATCGAGACGGAGATGACAGAAGCCCTGCCCGAAGAGGTAAAGGAGAAAATGCTGAACAGCGTTTCTCTGGGCAGTTTCGGGAAACCGGAAGACGTGGCGGCACTTTGTGTGTTCCTGGCTTCCGAAGACTCGGATTATATTACGAGCCAGGTGATCCGCGTAGATGGCGGAATGGCATAAATTAAAGGAGGATATGATTATGACAGTAGACAAAGTAATTACCATCGTAGCAGAACAACTCGGGAAGGACGCTGCAGAAATCACAGCGGAAACTTCTTTGCAGGATGATTTGGGTGCCGATTCTCTGGACGCCGTAGAAATCATCATGGCCCTTGAAGATGAGTTCGGAATTGAAATTCCCGACGAGGAAGCGCAAACCTTCAACAATATCGGAGAAATTGCGCAGTATATCGATGGACAAGTCGAGTAAAGAGCATCGCGTCGTCGTGACCGGCATCGGGTGTATCACCCCTGTCGGTCACGGGAAAAACGCGTTTTTTGAAGCGATTCTTGCGGGGGAATCCGGAATCGGAGAAATTACCCGCTTTGATGTGACGGATTATGCCACCCGCATCGCCGGAGAAGTTCGGGATTTTGTCCCGGAAGATTTTATGGACAAAAAAGCTGTCCGGAGAATGGACCGTTTTTCCCAGTACGGCGTTGCCGCTGCGAAAATGGCCATGGAAGATGCGGGACTGACCGCGGAAAGTTATGACCCGTTTCGTTGCGGTACCATTTTAGGTACAGGCATTGGCGGTATCGAAACCTTTGAAGACGGAGCCGGCGTGCTGCTGAAGCGGGGACCCTCCCGGGTCAGTCCGTTTCTGATCCCGATGATGATTCCCAATATGGTGTCGGGGATGGTGTCCATTGAACTGGGCCTGAAAGGGTCATCCATGTCTTTGTCCACCGCCTGCAGTTCCGCGACCCATGCCATCGGGGAAGCCTTTCGCATGATTAAACACGGATATCTGGATATGGCGGTATCCGGCGGTGTGGAAGCGCCGATTTCTCCCATTGCCGTATCCGGCTTTGCGGCCATGAAGGCGATGAGCACAAGAAATGACGACCCCCGGCGAGCGATGCGTCCCTTTGACAAAAACCGCGACGGATTAGTTATGGGAGAAGGTGCGTGAATTGTCGTCCTGGAATCCATGGACACTGCTGTGGCCC
>CAZTOM010000431.1:0-1426 GCA_964615555.1 uncultured Actinomycetaceae bacterium | reverse complement strand
ACCCAAGGGCCCGGATCTCCCGGGCGAGGCGCACCGGCGCCTTCGCCGCCTCGGCGTGGAAGGTCACCGAGACGCACCCCACCTCGGCATAGGCGGGTGCCCACCGGTCGGGGTCCTCGATCATGAGGTGCGCGTCCACCGGCAGCACGTTGCGCTGGACGATCCGCTCCACCACGGGGAGCCCCCACGTCAGGTTGGGGACGAAGTGGTTGTCCATGACGTCCACGTGCGCGAAGTCGGCGTTCTTGATCTTCTCGAGTTCGCCCTTGATGTCCGAGACGTCACTGTTCAGGATCGAGGGTGAGATGACGATATCCACGCCTGCGAGCCTACCCGCGCTTACGAATCAGGGCGCCGAACATGGCATCGGTTGCGTGGATGTGCGGCCACAGCTGCACAGAGGCCGGTAAGGGATGCATGCTCCCCCGCTCCAGTGAGATCCCGAACGGTGCGAGCACTGCCGGGGCGTCGAGGAGGTCCACCGGGTGGCGCCGCACCGCGTCCGACACCTGGGTGACGGTCTCCGCCAGGTGTGGCGAGCAGGTCACGTAGGCCAGCACCCCGCCGGGCCGTAGCGCCGAGATCGCGGAGTCGAGGAGTTCCCGCTGGAGCACGGTGAGGTCCTGCAGGTCCCCCTCCGTCCGCCGCCACCGCGACTCCGGCCGCCTCCGCAATGAGCCCAAGCCCGTGCACGGGGCGTCCAACAGGATGCGGTCGAACTGGCCCGGGGATGTCTGCCCGTAGTCCCGACCGTCTCCCGTCACCACCCTCACGGCCTCACCGAGTGGCCGCACCGCCTTCCGGACGAGGTCTGTGCGGTGTTCCTGCACCTCGTTGGCCACCAGGTGGGCGCCGCGCTGGCGGGCCAGCGCCCCAAGGAGCGCGGCCTTCCCACCGGGTCCTGCCGCCAAGTCGAGCCACTGCTCGTCCCGGCCCTCGAGCGGTGCATCGGCCAGCAGGTAGGCCATGAGTTGGGAGCCCTCGTCCTGGACTCCCGCGTGACCGCTGCGCACCTGTGGGATGTCGCCCGGCGCTCCCCCGCGCAGCCACAGGCCGACCGGGGAGTACGGTGTACGTTCCGCCACGAGGCCCGCATCCTCGAGCTCTGCCGCCAGGTCGTCCCGGTCCGCGAGCCCCGGTCGGGCGACCAGCGTGACGGGGCCTGGGGTGTTGTTGGCCTCCAGCAGGTCGGGGAGTTGTGCCCCGTTTCCCTCAAGCGTGAGCGCCTGCCGGTAGGCGGAGACGATCCAGGCGGGATGCGAGTCCCAGGTGGCAATGCCGTCCTCCGCGAGGATCAGCTCCTGCCACTCCTCGGTGGTCCGGGCCGCAACCTTGCGCAGCACGGCGTTCGCGAGGGCGACCGGCGCCGGCCCCGCCACCACCTTCACCATGTTCACGGTCTCGTAGACCCCGGCACGCTCGGGGA
>CAZTOM010000430.1:0-1429 GCA_964615555.1 uncultured Actinomycetaceae bacterium | reverse complement strand
ACATCGGGGCGGTCCTCGGTGCCGGCGAACGGATCCCGCTGTTCGGTCAGGCGGGGCGCCAGATCTTCTTCATCATCACGAGCATCTACGGCTGGTGGCGCTGGAACGAGCACCGCAAGGCCCGGGCCGCGGCGACCAACGCCCCGGCGATCGTGCCCCGGTGGGCGACGACCCGGGAGCGGATCGCGGTCCTGGCCGTCTGGGCCGGGGGGACAGTCGCCGCGCACCAGACCTTCGTGTGGCTGTGGAACCTCTCACCGAACCCGTACTGGCAGCCGCAGTGGTGGTTCTACTGGGCCGACGCGTGGATCTTCATCGGCTCCATGCTCGCGACGTACATGATGGCTCGCGGCTGGAACGAGTTCTGGCTCGCCTGGATCGGGGTCGACCTGGTCGGGGTGCCGCTCGGGTTCGCGACCGGTTACGTCCCGACCGCGGTCCTCTACACGTTCTACGGACTCTTCGTCATCTACGGCCTGACCCGGTGGGCGAAGGCAACCCGGGAGGAACGCGTGGTCACCGAGCCCGAACAGGTCGGTGCCGGGTATCCCGACGGGTCCTGACCGCGACGCAGCGCGCCGTCGACGACCCCGTCGACGGCACGCTGCGTAGGATTCGATCATGTTCGCCGTCTACGTCGCCGCAGCCGACCCCGAGGACCCGCTGTCCGCCCTGGAGATGGGGGAGCGGCCCGAACCGGAAGTGCCCGAGGGATGGGCCCGGGTGCGGGTCAAGGCGGTCTCGCTGAACCACCACGACCTGTGGTCGCTCAAGGGACAGGGGCTGCCGCCGGAGCGGATGCCGATGATCCTCGGCACCGATGCGGCCGGGATCGACGACGACGGCCGCGAGGTCGTCGTGCACGGCGTCATCGCCACGCCGGGCTGGATCGGGGACGAGTCCTTCGATCCGCGCCGCACGCTCCTCTCGGAGCTGCATCAGGGCACGATGGCCGAGTATGTGGTGGTCCCGCGCCAGAACCTCCTCCCCAAACCCGCCGAGCTGACGTTCGAGGAGGCGGCGTGCCTGCCCACGGCGTGGCTGACCGCCTACCGGATGCTCACCCGGGACTCCGGGCTGCGGCCGGGTGACACGGTCCTGATCCAGGGTGCCTCCGGTGGGGTGGCCACCGCGTGCATCGCGATCGGGCGCCAGATGGGGTTGCGGGTCTGGGTCACCGGTCGCACCGAGGACAAGCGGGCCGCGGCCCTCGACCTCGGTGCGCACGGCGCGTTCGAGACCGGTGCGCGCCTCCCGGGCAAGGCCGACGCCGTCATCGACACCGTCGGAGAGGCGACGTGGGGTCACTCGCTGCGCTCGGTGCGTCCCGGCGGCAGCATCGTCACCTGCGGGGCGACGTCAGGACCGAACCCACCGGCCGACATCAACCGGTTGTTCTTCTTCCAGATCCGCATCATCGGCTCGATGA
>CAZTOM010000429.1:0-1436 GCA_964615555.1 uncultured Actinomycetaceae bacterium | reverse complement strand
GCTCGCCCAGCCCGGCTCCCAGGGCTTCATCGCCTCCAACGGCTTCCGGCTTGCGGTGCTCGGCCTGTCCGTGTACCACGCGGCATTCGTGTGCGAGGCGCTGCGCTCCGGTGTGAACACGGTGCCGCTCGGGCAGGCGGAGGCTGCCCGCTCCATTGGGCTCACGTTCGGCCAGTCCATGGGTTCCGTGATCCTGCCCCAGGCCTTCCGCGGTGCGATCGCCCCGCTCGGCAACACCCTCATCGCCCTGACCAAGAACACCACCGTGGCGCAGGCCGCAGGCGTGGTACAGGCCTCCTCCGTCATGTACACGATGATCGAGTTCCGTCCCGACCTCATGGTGTGGATCTTCCTCATCATCGCCCTCGGCTTCGTGGCGATCGTGCTCCCGCTCGGGATGCTCACCACGTGGGCCTCCCGCCGGTGGAAGGTGGCCCGATGAACTCCCTCGTCCTCTTCGACGCCCCCGGCCCCAAGACCCGTCGCCGCATCCTGATCATCAACATCGTGGGGGCGCTCCTGCTGGCGGGCTTCACCGTGTGGATCATCCTGGCCCTCGCAGACAAGGGCCAGCTCACCGAGGCCAAGTGGGCCCCCTTCCTCACCGGGGACCTGTGGCGCTACTACCTGCTGCCGGGCCTGTGGGCCACCCTCGGCGCCGCCGCCCTGTCCATGGTCACCTCGAACGTGTTCGGGCTCCTCTTCGGCATGGGCCGCCTCGCCTCCAACCCGCTGGTGCGCCTCGTCTCCGGCGTGGTGGTGGAGTTCTTCCGCGCGGTCCCCGTCCTCGTGATGATGATCTTCCTGTACTTCCTCTACTCGAGGTCGGGATTCATCTCCCCCGCCATGGCGCCGTTCTGGGCCGTGGTCACGGGACTCACCCTCTACAACGGCTCGGTGATCGCGGAGCTCGTGCGCTCCGGCGTCCTCAACATGCCGCGCGGCCAGTCGGAGGCCGGGCTCGCGGTGGGCCTCACGCAGGCGCAGACGCTGCGCAGCATCCTGCTCCCCCAGGCCCTCGTGGCAATGATGCCCTCGATGGTCTCCCAGCTCGTGGTCATCCTGAAGGACACGGCGCTCGGCTACCTCATCACCTATTCCGAACTGCTGCGCCAGTCCCGCCTTGTGGGGACCGCCTACCAGAACCTGCTGCCGGCGCTGATCGTGGTGGGGATCATCTTCATCGTGATCAACTTCCTGCTCTCCCGCTTCGCGGATTGGCTGGCGCTGCGCCTGACCACCCGCACCGCGATCGAGATCTCAGACCTGGACCCGGCGGACGAGGGCCGCGCCCCCATGGTGGGCCCCATCCACACCGGCCCCATCGACCCGACCACGGCAACCCACCGGCACGATCAGGTCACCCACGGCCGGGAACGCTAGTCCGCGCCCCAGTACCCGTCCTGGTAGCCGCCGGACTCCCCGCTCTCCCCGGC
>CAZTOM010000428.1:0-1437 GCA_964615555.1 uncultured Actinomycetaceae bacterium | reverse complement strand
AACTGGCAGGGGCCACGTTCATCGGATTCGCGATCGGCGAGTCGCTCGGGGCGTCAGCGCTGCGGATCGCCGGCGGAATCTTCACGAAGATCGCAGACATCGGTTCCGACCTCATGAAGATCGTGTTCAAGATCAAGGAGGACGACGCCCGCAACCCTGGCGTGATCGCCGACTGCACCGGAGACAACGCGGGCGACTCGGTTGGTCCCAGCGCGGATGGCTTCGAGACGTACGGCGTGACCGGCGTGGCGCTCGTGACCTTCCTGACGCTGGCTGTGGCGGACTCCTCGATCCAGGCGCTGCTGCTCGTGTGGATCTTCACGGTCCGCGCGGTCATGGTGATCGCCTCCGCCGCCGCCTACCACGGCAACGACATCATGGCCACGCGCAAGTTCGCCGGCGCCTCCAAGATGAACTTCGAGACCCCGCTGTCCGCACTCGTGTGGCTCACCTCCGCCGTCTCGATCGCCCTGACGTTCGTGACCTCCTACTTCATGCTCGCCGGGCTCGACGACGGCAAGCTGTGGTGGCAGCTCGCCGCGATCGTCTCCTGCGGCACGATCGCCGGAGCCCTCATCCCCGAGCTGGTGAAGGTGTTCACCTCCACCGGGTCCAAGCACACCCGCGAGGTGGTCACCTCCGCGAAGCAGGGTGGCGCCTCCCTCGACATCCTCTCCGGAATCGTGGCCGGCAACTACGCCGCCTTCTACCTGGGAATGGCCACCGTGGTGCTGATGGGCGGGGCCTACCTGATCTCCGACATGGACCTGGGCGACATCATGATCGCCCCCGCCGTGTTCGCGTTCGGCCTCGTGGCGTTCGGATTCCTCGGCATGGGCCCCGTCACGATCGCCGTTGACTCCTACGGCCCCGTCACGGACAACGCCCAATCGGTCTACGAACTCTCCCTGATCGAGGAGATCCCCGGCATCACCGAGGAGATCCGCAACGAGTTCGGGATCGAGCCGCGCTGGGACCGCGCCAAGCTCCTACTCGAGGACAACGACGGCGCCGGAAACACCTTCAAGGCCACCGCCAAGCCGGTCCTGATCGGAACTGCTGTGGTGGGCGCCACCACCATGATCTTCTCCATCATCATGCTGCTCACCGACGGGCTCGCCTCCGGGATCGAGATGCTCTCGATCATGCACGCCCCGTTCCTCCTGGGCCTCATCACCGGTGGCCCCATCATCTACTGGGTCACCGGCGGCACCATCCAGGCCGTCACCACCGGCTCCTACCGGGCCGTGGAGTTCATCAAGGACAACATCTCCCTGGACGAGAACGCCAAGCGGGCCTCGCGGTCCGACTCCATGAAGGTGGTGGAGATCTGCACCCAGTACGCCCAGCGCGGCATGCTGAACCTGTTCCTCGGGATCTTCTTCGCCACGCTCGCCGTCGCGTTTTTGGAGCCGTTCTTCTTCAATGGCTACCTGA
>CAZTOM010000427.1:0-1449 GCA_964615555.1 uncultured Actinomycetaceae bacterium | reverse complement strand
AAGAAACCGAGGTTGTACCTCCACCGGATCCACCCGCACGGTGGGGATCACATTGGTACGGGAAAACATGCGCACGTCTTCATGCTGAAAGTCTTCCAGCAGCACCGTGGACACATCCACCCCCGTCAAACCGGAACCGATCACCAGCACCGGTCCCTCCTTCGGCAGCCCGGCCAGCTGTTGATTGGCGGGATAGGGTTGGCGAACATAATTTTTCGCCCCCTCCAGTGAAAAGGGATCGTGGGTGGGCAATTCCCCATTGCACAGATGGACCCGATCATATACTTCCACCCGCCCGGTTTCCGTTTCCAGCTCCCAGCGATGGTCCGGCAGAGGGTCCAGCCGCGTCACTTTCTCATATATTTTTCGGGCCTGCAGTTTTTTAAGGGTGGCCTCCAGACGATCCGTCGTGTAGGCCCCGAATGCCCGGCGGGAGGTGTACTCTTGGATGTCCCGGCCCGTTTCCTGATGCCAGTGCAGCAGGTCATCGTTGTTTTCGTAATCGTAACTGATCTTTCGTGTTTTGAGATTCAATAGCAGGGTGGGGGTGTCCTCCCGATAGGGGTAGCCTTTTCCGAAACTTTCGGGGGTGTCATAGCAGTCCACCTGCACCTGTTTTGGCGCCACCTTGGCCAGGCCCGCCGCCACGGCCATGCCGGAGATCCCCATACCGATAATGGCAACTTTTTCCATCGATTTCTCCTTTCTTGTGCCTTCATTATAAGGAATCCCCGGACTTTCACCTATTGCAATAATTTGTGATGTGATTAAGTTTCTTTGGGTTGCAGAAAGTGGATCCTGCGAATTTGCAAAAAAAGAGCGCCGGTGCGGCGCTCTTTTGCTGTTTCTTATCTTGTTTTGCTTTTGACCCGCTTCAGCCGGAAGAAGTCTTCCCGCTCCTTTTCCGCCAGAAAATCTTCGGTGGCCCGAATCATTTCCCGGTACCGGGGAATCTGGATCTTTTCCAGGGCATTGGCCCGTTTTTGGGTCTTCTTGATGTCCAGGGCCAGCTTGTACACACTGTTTTCGATTTCCGCCAGGCGGTAGATCAGACTGCGCACGGCGGTCATCTCGATCACGGCCCGGTCATAGGCAGCGTTGGTGCGATACATCCCGTATTCCGGGGTATGGGGCACTTCTTCCGCAATGACAATGGGCGTTTCCACCCCCATGGTACTTTTATAGGTAATGTCGTATTCGTGTTCCCGGGCGGAGGACAAAGACAGTTGCTCCAGACTCTCGGTTCCCATGGTCACCGCAGCGGTTTCCAGGGAGCGATAGGCTTCGGCGAATCCGTCTTCGATTTGCTTTTGCAGATCCTGGGCTTCTTCCACCAGGCTCATCATTTCCTGTATGAGGACGGTGCGCTTTTTGTCGAGCAGCTCGTAGCCAGTCTGCGCGAAGCTCAGGGACTGTTTCATTTTGATGAGATTCCCCTTGGTCGGGGTC
>CAZTOM010000426.1:0-1453 GCA_964615555.1 uncultured Actinomycetaceae bacterium | reverse complement strand
TCCACCACGGCCGCATCCTCGCCGAGGGTGCCCCCGCGGACCTCGTGTCCCCGGGCCGCGACCTCGAATCCGCCTTCCTCTCCCTCACCGCCGCGTGAGGTGGGTGGGCCGTCCCGGCCCGCTCCCCGAACCCGTCGCGGTGACACCATCCCACCCTCCTACCGAAAGGTTGACCGACATGACTGCACCAGCACTCACCCATCCGGGCATCAGCCCACTCCTGCGCCTGCGCGTGGAGCTGCGCCGGCTCACGAACACGCGCTTCTCCCAGGGCCTCCTCCTGGGCGTGGGGCTCTTCTCCATCGCCGTGGTGTGGTTCTACGCCACCACCATCGCCAAACCTGGCGCCAGCATGTACGAGTACATGGTGGTGGGCGGCCAGTTCATCGGATTCGCGGTGCAGATCATCGCAGTGCTCGCCATGTCCGCGGACTGGCGCCACCGCACCGCGCTCACCACCTACGCACTCGATCCGAAGCGCACCCGCGTGCTGCTCTCCCGGCTGGCCGCCCTGTGGTTGCTCGGTATCGCGTTCACCGCGCTGGCCGCCGCGATGGGGGCCGTGGCGGGCGCGCTCGCGGGTGCCACATTCGCGGGCGCCTCCGATGTGGTTTCCGCCTGCTTCTGGCTCGCGGTCCACGTGACCATCAGCGTGCTGATCGGCGCAGCGCTCGGGGCGGCGTTCCAGTCCGTGGCCCCCGCCCTGGTGATCGCACTCATCGGCCCGCAGATGGTCCCCAGCATCATCGCGTTCCTCTCCGAGGAGGCGGCCAGGTGGACGGACTACCTGAACCCGCTCACGGCGGCGATCACGGGCCGGGAGTTCACCGGCGAGGTGGCGCCGTTCGCCGCCTCCCTCGTGCTCTGGATCCTCCTCCCGCTCGCGATCGGGATCTGGCGGAACCTCAGGCAGGACGTAGGCTGACCCGCGTGGCAGACGTGACCATCCGGGAGCGCCGGGAGGAGGACCTCCCGGCGCTCCTCGATGCACTGCGCGGGCAGCAGCCGGTGACGGGATACCCGCAGACCGGCTTCGAGGTCACCGAGGACTTCATCGTGCGCTTCCACGAGCTGGTGGCGCTCGTGGCGGAGGTGGACGGCGCCGTGGTGGGGCACGTCTCCGTCCAGGAGGCCGCCCACGTGCACCACGACCACACCGGGGCCACCCTCGCGGCCTGGGAGCGCGGCCACGGGCGGCCCGCCGCCGAGCTGGGCGTCATCTCCGCGCTCTTCATCTCCAACTCCGTGCGCGGCCGGGGCGTGGGCACGCTCCTCCTCGATACGGCCGCCGCGTGGTGCCGGGATCGTGGCCTCGGCCCGTGCCTGGACATCGTGCCCAACCGGTCCGGCGCTCTGGCCATCTACCGCGCCCGCGGCTGGGTGACCGTGGCGGAGGTGGAGACCTGGTGGATGCAGCCCGGTTCCCCGCTGGTTCACGTCATGGTGCTGCCCG
>CAZTOM010000425.1:0-1454 GCA_964615555.1 uncultured Actinomycetaceae bacterium | reverse complement strand
GAACTCGCGGATGCGGTCGAACCCAGCGGCGATCGTCCCGGTGCGTCCCTCGATCTTCTCCAGGATCCGCTCCCGGTCGGCGAGGGCCTTGTGGTGCTCGCGCACGAGCCGCATGTGGGACTCCAGGTCCGGGCAGGCGTGCACCGGGTGCGCCCGGAGCTCCGCGCGCAGGCGCTCCAGCTCCTCCTGCTTCCTCCCGCCGCCCCTGGGCCCGTGGGGTCGGCGCGGCTTCTGGCGCGACTCCCCCGCCGCGAACGAGCGCACCCGGGAGGCGAGATCGGCGCGACCCCGGGGGGTGCGCGGGTTGACCCGGGACCCGATCCGCAGGTTGCCCACGATCGAGACCCCGCCCAGCAGGTCCTCCACGCCGAGCCGGCGCGAACGCGCGTCCTCCGTGACCACGTCCAGGATGACGCCCACGCGCGGGGAGTCGGTGAAGGCGTGGACCACGGCGTGCTGGGGGCGCCGGCCGCGGGAGTAGAGGATCACGTCCCCGGGCCGCACCTCCTCCAGGGTCTCCTCCACTCCGGAGCGCAGGGCCCGCGACTTCTCCGCGGAGAACTCCTTCTCCGCCTCCTTGATGCGGCGGCGCAGCTCCGCGTACTCGGCGAGGTCACCGCGGGAGCACTCGAGCCGGCCCTCGGTCTCGGCCAGCTTGTTCTCCGCCCGCCGCACGTCCCGGGCGAGCCCCACCACGCCGCGGTCCGCCTGGAACTGCGCGAACGAGGACTGCAGGACCTCGCGTGCCTGCTCGTGGCGCATGCGCGCCAGTAGGTTCACGCTCATGTTGTACGTGGCACGGAATGCGCTACGCAGCGGGTAGGTGCGCTTGGAGGCGAGTCCGGCCACGGACTCCACGTCCACGTCCGGGGTGTGGAGCACCACCGCGTGGCCCTCGATATCGATGCCGCGCCGCCCCGCCCTGCCAGTGAGCTGGGTGTACTCCCCCGGCGTGAGGCGGGCGTGCTGCGCCCCGTCCCACTTGGTGAGCTTCTCCAGCACCACGGACCGCGCCGGCATGTTGATGCCGAGCGCGAGCGTCTCGGTGGCGTAGACCACCTTCAGCAGCCCGGCGGTGAAGAGCTCCTCCACGATCTCCTTGAACAGCGGGATGAGCCCCGCGTGGTGGGCCGCCACCCCGCGCTCCAGGGCGTGCACCCACCGCAGGTATCCGAGCGTCCCGAGGTCCTCCATGGGAACCCCGGCCACGCGCGTCTCCACGATCTCGCGGATCCGCTCCGCCTCCTCGCGGGTGGTGAGGTCCACGCGGGAGGCGAGCACCTGCTCCACGGCGGCCTCGCAGCCCGCCCGCGAGAAGATGAACACGATGGCCGGAAGGAGGGCGTCGTCGTCGAGGGCGGAGATGACGGCCGGGCGGTTCACGCGCCGCCCGCCACCGCCCCGGCCCCGGTCTCGCCCACCATCGCGCCCGCCACCGCGACCCCCCGGTCCCC
>CAZTOM010000424.1:456-1457 GCA_964615555.1 uncultured Actinomycetaceae bacterium | reverse complement strand
ACGGTTATGGGACGGGAGTTTTTTTATTGGGAGGAAAGATGTTAGCACTGAAAAATGTCAGCAAGGCGTTTCCTGTGAAGGGCGGCCAGCTGCATGCAGTCCGGAATGTCAGCTTTGCTGTCGAGGAGGGGGAAATTTTCGGAATCATCGGCCTGTCGGGGGCCGGGAAGTCCACACTGCTTCGCTGTATCAATGCACTGGAACGGCCGGATACGGGCGAAGTGTGGATGGACGGACAGAATTTGCTGAACCTGCCGGAGAAGGCGCTGTTGCAGAAACGAAAAGAGATCGGCATGATCTTTCAGGGATTTCATCTGCTGATGCAAAAAAACGCACTGCAGAATGTTTTGCTTCCTTTGAGCCTGCATCACGAGAATCCGAAGGAAGCCCGGGAAAAGGCGCTTCATTTTCTCGACCGGGTCGGACTGGCCGACAAAAAGGATGCCTATCCCGCAAATCTTTCCGGCGGACAGAAACAGAGGCTGGCGATCGCCCGGGCGCTGGTCACCTCGCCCCGGCTGCTTCTTTCCGATGAGGCGACTTCGGCCCTGGATCCGCAGACAACGGAGCAGATCCTGGCTCTGCTGAAAAGTATCGTCCGGGAATACGGGCTGTCGATCGTGATGATTACGCACCAGATGGAAGTGGCGAAAGAAATTTGCGACACGGTGGCGGTAATGGAAAAGGGAGAGATCATCGAACAGGGAACGGTGCATGAAATGTTTTTACAGCCGAAAGAACAGCGCACTCGGCAGATGATTTTAGGAATGAACCGGTCCCCGGCGGCCGAGCCGGTTTCATCCAATGGCCACGCCGTGTATCGTCTGGGTTTTGAAAAAAACACCGCCGAACGTCCGATTATATCTTCGGCGATCAAACAATTCGATGTGGATGTCAATATTCTGGCCGGCACGATTCACCAGGTGAAGGCGGATCAGATCGGCACATTATATGTAGAAATCCTGGGTGAAGAGACGAATATACAAAAGACTCTGCTGTAT
>CAZTOM010000424.1:0-446 GCA_964615555.1 uncultured Actinomycetaceae bacterium | reverse complement strand
GAGGTGAGGGCATGAATCTGATGGTTGCCGCATTGGGAGAGACCTTGTATATGGTAGTGATGGCTGCGGGGATCGCGATCCTGTTGGGATTTCCTCTGGCGGTCGTCCTGGTATTCAGTCGGCCCCGGGGGCTTCGGGCAAGTCCTGTCCTGTATAAAATTACGAACACTCTGGTAAATGTGTTTCGATCTTTTCCCTTCATCATTCTGATGATTGTATTGATCCCCCTGGGGCAGCGACTCATCGGCAAGTCCACCGGGACTACGGCAACGATCATCCCCCTCTCCATTGCGGCGGCACCTTTTGTGGCCCGCATCATTGAACAAAGCCTGCTGGAAGTGAATCCCGGCTTGATCGAGGCGGCGCGGTCCATGGGGGCCAAACCGTCGGCCATTCTGTTTCGTGTATTGCTGCCGGAGTCGACCCCATCCCTGGTATTGGGCCTT
>CAZTOM010000423.1:0-1460 GCA_964615555.1 uncultured Actinomycetaceae bacterium | reverse complement strand
GTCTTCCTCTTCCCCGATGGGCGTTTCCAGGGATACGGGTTCCTGGGCGATTTTTCGTACATCCCGTACTTTTTCCACGTCGATGCCCATTTCTTCCGCAATTTCTTCATTGGTGGGCTCCCGACCCAGGTCCTGAATCAGTTGCCGTTGAATTCGAACCAGCTTATTGATGGTTTCCACCATATGCACCGGGATTCGAATGGTCCGGGCCTGGTCAGCGATGGCCCGGGTTATGGCCTGACGAATCCACCAGGTCGCATACGTGGAGAAGTTGAAGCCCTTTTTGTAATCAAATTTATCCACCGCCTTCATCAGACCCATATTTCCTTCCTGAATCAGGTCTAAAAATTGCATGCCCCGTCCGACATACCGTTTTGCAATGGACACCACTAAACGCAGATTCGCTTCGGCCAGTTCGCGTTTGGCCAGTACATCCCCGGCTTCCATCCGCTTCGCCAGCATAATTTCTTCTTCTACGGTAAGCAGAGGAATTTTACCGATTTCCTTCAAATACATCTTGACGGGGTCATCAATCGTGACCCCTTTCATTTCCGATACATTTTCCGGCTTTTCTTTAATGAGTTCTTCCGCTTCCTTTTCGTCTTCTTCCGTCAACTCATCGGTATCTTCTTCCGTCTCTTCTGTGAGGCGCAGCGCTTCGTTTTTCTCCAGAAGCTCCACACCGAGGGCGGACAGACGCTTGTAAATGTCTTCCAGATCCTCTTTTTCCATCTCTTCGATGAATTCGACAGACTCCAGCTGATCGGGCATCAGGGCATTGTCATTCTCTGCCGCCAATTTCAGCGCTTCTTCAAAGACGCTTTGTTTGGTTTCCGCCCAATCAAATTTTTCCAGTTTTTCCATATAACTTATCCCCCCTGATTTGCTCGGGTTAACTTGCGATTCACTTCTTCCAGTCTCCGGAGTCGCTCAATCATTAACGCCTGTCTTTCTTCCGATGTTTCTTCGGCCAGCAGGCTGATTTCCTGTTTTAATCGGTCCCTTTCATCCGTAAGGCGGGCGATGCGCAGTGCCCGATACAGCGGCTGGGGTTCGTTCTTTTGCCCGGCCTGTACGGTTTTTGCCCGCACCACGGCTTCCACATGCCGATCCAGGGTACGATCGTGCCCGAAGGCTTCCCGTATCCCTTCAGAAGTCAACTCCCCCTGTACGGGGGCTTCTTCCCGAATCCATTCCGCCAATTGATAAAACTGCTCATCGGTGATGAAGTCTTCCGACAAGTAGGATGCCAGGGCCTCCGTCTGGGCTTTGCCTTCCATGGCATGGGCCAGCAGGGCAATCCAAAGTTGAATGCGGGCTCGGGATGCCGTCGTTTTTTTCGGCATGGTGTTGTCTTCTTTGTCTTTGCTTATATACCCCATTTGCGGAGCGGTACCGAGCCTGTACTCTACTTCTTCCCGCAGGGTCTCTTCGTTGAGATCCAATCGCCGGGCCAGGCC
>CAZTOM010000422.1:0-1466 GCA_964615555.1 uncultured Actinomycetaceae bacterium | reverse complement strand
ACCGGCACCTTCGCCTATGACACCTCGATGGTCAACGGCAAGAAGAGCGCCGGCAAGTCCGGCAAGCCGCACCCCGGCATGGGCAAGGGCGCGGGCCAGCAGGGTCCGCCCCCGTCCGCTGAGACCGAGGCGCGCGCTGCCTGATCGGCCGCTCACCGCATACATCGCAGGCCCTGTCCGGATCAGTCCGGTCAGGGCCTGCGGCTGTGTCGGGGGGTTCTGTCCCGGCCGGGGCGTTGCGGGTCAGCGGCGGGAGAGCAGCACGATCGAGCTCGTCGCGTCGACGGTCTGCGGGTGCAACTCCCAGCTGCGGAAGATCGCGTCCTGGACCAGACCGGCGGCCAGGAAGTCCTCGCTGAAGTTCTGCGGGGTGTAGTCAGAGGCCTGGTCATAGGTGATGAGCGCCCGCCCGGACGGGCCCAGGCACAACGAGACCCGCCGGAAGATCTCGGCCCGCTCGGTGCCGTCGAGTTTGGCCAGCGGTGCGTCGATCCACGCGGCCAGGTCGAACGGCGCCGTCTCCCCGAGACGCTCCAGGGAGATCCCGGTCAGCGCGGCCGGCACCCACGCCACCGACGACGGGGTCTCCGCCGCCGCGGACAGTGCCTCCTCGGACGGATCGACCGTGAGGACCCGGTGTCCCAGCGTTGCGATGTCCCGAGGGATCCGGCCGGTGCCGACCCCGACGACGAGGACCCGACCCCGGGCCGGGAGGAGGACGTCGACGAACTTGGCCTCCCGGCCGACATCGACCGGGCCACCGCCGGAGCCGGCCGCCTGCGGGATCGTCACCTCGAGTGAGGGGACCCCGAGGGCGACGGCGATCTCCCGGGCGGTGGCGGGCCGGTCCCCCGGCTCCTTGGCCAGACAGCGGGAGACCACCTCGAGCAGATCGGTCGGCACCGCCGCCGGGAGGGTCGGCATTGGCTCATTGATATGGGCCAGTGCGGTCGCGACCGGGGTGTCGAGGTCGAACGGGCGCCGCCCGGTGAGCAGTTCGTGGGCGACGACACCGAGGGCATAGAGGTCGCTGGCCGCGGTCGCCGACCGTCCGAGTGCCTGCTCTGGGCTGAGGTAGTGCGGGGTGCCGAGCATCTCGCCGGTCTTGGTCAACCCGGTCGAGGAGGTGGCCCGGGCGATCCCGAAGTCGGTCAGCTTGACGACGCCCTGGTCGGTGAGGAGCACATTCGCGGGTTTGACGTCACGGTGGACCACCCCGGCCTCGTGCGCGGCGTGCAGCGCCATCGCCATCTGGCCGACGATCGAGCGCACCGCCGCCGGGTCGAACGCTCCCCGCTCCCGGACCGCGGCCGACAACGGCACCCCGTCGACGAACTCCATGACGAGATAGGCGATCGTCTCGTGCGTGCCGTAGTCGAAGAGGGTGGCGATGTTGTGGTGCGACAGTCCGGCGGTCAGCAGCGCCTCTTCGTGGAACCGTTGCGCGAACACCGGCTCGCTCGAGG
>CAZTOM010000421.1:0-1475 GCA_964615555.1 uncultured Actinomycetaceae bacterium | reverse complement strand
ATTTGACCCAGCATGCCGTCAGCTGCGACAACGACCGGGTTTCGGTATTTGTCCGCCAGGTCAAAGCCCAGAATGATCATGTCGACCAGTTCCTGCACGCTGGCAGGGGCCAGGGCGATGGTGCGGTAGTCTCCGTTTCCGCCCCCGCGGGTGACCATAAAGTAGTCGGTCTGGGAGGGCTGGATGGAGCCCAGTCCGGGGCCGCCACGCATGACGTTAACCACCAGGGCGGGCAGTTCCGCTCCGGCCAGATAGGACATTCCTTCCTGTTTCAAAGCAAATCCCGGAGAGGAAGAACTGGTCATGACGCGCACGCCGGATCCGGCCGCTCCGTACACCATGTTTACCGCGGCCACTTCCGACTCGGCCTGCAGGAACACGCCCCCGGCCAGGGGAAGTTCTCTGGACATGTATTCCGGCAATTCACTCTGCGGCGTGATGGGATAGCCGAAGAAATATCGGCAGCCGGCAGCGATGGCCGCAGCGCCGATCGCTTCGTTCCCCTTCATAAGTAGTTTACTCATTCTGCAGCCTCCAATTTCTCTACAGTAATTACGGAATCCGGGCAAGTAATGGCGCAGTTGGCACATGCGATGCATTTTTCCTGCTCGGTGACACCGGCGGGATGGTAGCCGTTTTCATTCAATCGGGAATGATCCATTTCAATAATATGTACCGGACATACCGACACACACAGCTCGCATCCTTTGCAGTATCTCTCTTCAAAGGTGACTCTACCTCTTTGTTTAGCCATGTTCTCCTCCTAACTCATCCATGTCTGTCGCATGGTCAGCTTCATGGGAAGCGCGATCGCCTGTAAATGCTCCGGCAGGTCCTCCGCGATTTCTTCCCGCAGGGCGATCCAGGACACCGGCAGCCCCGTCTTTTCCGACAGCGCTTCGCTCAGCTCCTGACCGTACAATACATCATCGATTACCGTGTGTTTCAACATATGGGTGGAATTGACAATCCCTGTTATGGGAAAGCCTGCGATCATTTCGGTTTGGCGCAAAAACGCCAGGGCCGAGTCCACATCCCGGGTTTCCGGGCGATTGCGATTCAGCACGAAGAAATGATCGTACTCGTGTTCCAGGATCGCTTTGCGGAAATGACCCAGGGCCCGGGCGCCGGCGGGGTTTCCCCCGACATCCAGGATCAGGTCACATGCCCGGTCCCGAATCGGCCGCATGACCTCTGCCGAAATCGCCGGCACATCCACCGCGGTGGCCTTCACCGAAGACCCGATCACGGTAATCCCCAGCTCCCGCAGCTCTTCGGTGAGCTCCCGGGAACGAAAGTAGGTGTTGATGACATCCAAGTCTGCAATATGCACTTTGTCTTTTATTTGGGCCAGTGCCATTGCATAGTTCACTGCAAATTCGGTTTTTCCCGAACCGTAATGGCCGGTGATGACCCGAATGCGTTTATCCTGGGTGGGATCATTCATAGATCCGCGTTTCCTCTTCCCCGGTGAG
>CAZTOM010000420.1:0-1480 GCA_964615555.1 uncultured Actinomycetaceae bacterium | reverse complement strand
ACCTGTCAGTACACAGGTGCGTCCGATATTTCCCGTATTCATGGGAATTTCCGGCTCCAGCAAAACGATATTCATGCCAGCTTCTCCCATACATGGGTGCGAATGGCCCGGGTCCAGCCCCCTTCCAGGGGCGATTGGGCCAGTACATCCGCCTGCTCCGGCACCAGGGCCGATCCGCCCTCCACGCCGATGGACAGCCCCGCATGGGCAAACATGGGAATGTCGTTTTCGTTGTCCCCGATCACCACCACATCCTTCTTTGCAATGCCCAGAGAATCCGCCAATTCCCGCAGCGCTTCTCCCTTGGTGGCGCCCCGGGCCGTTATTTCCAGATTGTTGTAATGGGATTTTGCCACGTGAATTCCCGTTCGCTTTTCAATCTTGTGGCGTATTTCCTGCAATTTTTCCGTATCTTCGTCCATAATGACAAATTTCACCGCCGGATCGTCCCCCTTCACCAGCCGGTCCAGGGGATTTTCGTCGATAATCACCGGTGCCTGCAGTCGGGAAAAGTCCCCGGGTCCTTCGGCATAGCGGCGCAGGGTGCGAAGGGAAATGCCGGACAGATACAGGGCATCCAGATTGTAACACTGGAAAAACGCCTCTTCTTCCCTGCAAAAATCAATCAGCTCTTCCAGCAGATCCGCCGGCAGCGGATGATATTTGATAATCCTGCCCCGGGCATCGTGGACCACGCCGCCGTTGCAGGAGATCAGAGGCATCTGAAAGGAAAATCGTTTTGCATACCAGGCGGGGGATTTCCACATGCGCCCCGTCACAAAACAAGTGAGGACACCCCGCTGATACAAATCTTCGATCAGTTGCCGGGCATCCTCGGGTATCTCATTGTTTTCGTCTAATATCGTGCCGTCCATATCGGTGGCCAGCAGTTTCAAAGGAATCGCCTCCTTCTCTTCTTTCGCTTTTATTATAACAGATGAGAAATTCCGATCCTTTTATCGCGTTGGTCGGATAATAATTTTATACAAATGCTTGACAAGCGGTGTCGGCCGGGCTATACTGTCATCAGAATCTATGCGCAGGAGAAGTAACTTTTTACGATTCAGATAGAGAGTCCCCGACGGTGGAAACGGGACAGAACACGAGAAAGTGAATGGACCTGCAAGATGCCCGGCGAACCCGTATGTCAGTAGCCGAGGCCGGCCCCCGCCGTTATCCCGGGTAGGATATCGGGCATTCTTGCCCCGTATCTGAAATGAGATCAGACACCCCGGGTGTCTGAACAAGGATGGTACCGCGACGCTGTTCGCTCCTTCGGGAGGGAACAGCTTTTTTTATTGAAGGAGTCCCACGATGAAAAAGACCTGAAACCCGCCGGCGAGAAAATCAAAGAAAACGTAACCGTGCCTGCGCTTTGTCGCGGCGCAAAAACCATACCGTGCCATGACAGCTTACCGCTTTGCCGGACATTCTTGTTCCGGCCGATCCGGTGTTGCGGCAAACCGGCTGCCCGCGGCAG
>CAZTOM010000419.1:0-1483 GCA_964615555.1 uncultured Actinomycetaceae bacterium | reverse complement strand
GCTCGAGGTGCCGAACGGCTCGGAGGTGCGCAGCCGCTCCGGGGACTCCCACTTGGGCCACGTGTTCCGTGATGGTCCGGCGGACGCGGGCGGGCTGCGATACTGCATGAACTCGGCGGCGCTCCGGTTCGTGCCGTTGGGGGAGATGGAGTCCGCAGGCTACGGGGATCTCGTGGCGCTGGCCGGACTCGGGTGAGCGTGGTTCCTCGCCGGGCCGGGACGGCCGCTGCGTGGACGGGCGAATGACCCCGCGGGCCGTCCAGACCACTGACGCCGCGGGGCGTCCAGACCACGGGTGCTGGTGGGCCGTCCAGACCACTGACGCCGCGGTTGCGTATGTGGTGGGATAGCGGGGAATCGACGGGGAGAGCGAGGGGTACGCGTGCAGCTGGCAGTCGACATCGCCAACATCGTCACGGCACTCATGGCGGTTGCCGCCGTGTTGGTGGCGGTGGACCTGGGGCGCAAGGCCCTGAAGGAGGCGGCCCACGCCAACCTCGAGGCGGCCCGCAGCACCGCCGCAGCACTCGAGGCGAACGACCAGACCGAGAAGACCTTCCTCTACCAACAGGTGGACGGCGTGCTCGAATCGGCGCTGGCCTTCACCGCCGCGGTGCACCACGTGGGCGCGTTCCCGGAGGGGGACGGGGAGGCGCAGGAACAGGCGCTCATGGCAGCGGAGGAGGCGTTCGTGAACCGGCTCCGGGTGCTCACCGCCCTCCGGCTCATCCCCGAGGAGAACGAGCCCCGCGAGCACGTGTGCCAGTTTGCCGCTGCGGCGCGCCGGGCCGTGGGGGCCCACCGCGAGCTGGCGCTGGGGGGCCGGGAGGTTCTCGCGCCGTTCATCTTCGACCAGCAGGACCCGCCCACGGAGCAGATGCTCACGGACCTCGCGAGGTTGCTGCACGGCCACGCCGAGTTCGAGGACCAGCCCGGGCGTGTCCTCGCGGCCTCGGATGGGCAGGGCGTGGCGGAGGAACTGGACGGCTCCCAGGCCACCGCGCAGAGGCTCCGGGAGAACCTCGCCGCCCATGATGAGGACACCACCAGCGCTGAGCTCATCCGGCTCCTCTACCCCTGGCTGAGTGTCCGGCTCGGGTGGTGGTCCACGCACAGCGACGGCGAGGGCGCCGTGGCCGGGCTGGACGATGGCCAGGCCCCCGAGTGGACCGATGAGGGCGTCGTGGACGTCGAGGACGTGCCCCACGCGCAGCCCGAGGTCCGGGACTGGCTGCACCGGTGGATCGCCGGGTTCAACAGCCCGGACAGCGTGCCCGCCTCCTCATCCGTGGAGGATCTCTCCGATCAGGTCTGGCACGGACTGCGCTCCGAGTTCCTCGCCCGGCTCCTCGCCCTGGTGGAGGACATGCGCGTGCGCATCATGGCTACGGACGATTCCGCGCCGCGTTCTCCGGCTCCTCCTCGCGCAGCCGCGGGGGAGTGAAGTCCTCCGGCCGGATCCCGCGCTTGTCCGCGTAGAACT
>CAZTOM010000418.1:0-1483 GCA_964615555.1 uncultured Actinomycetaceae bacterium | reverse complement strand
AGTCCCCGGCCTGGTCCAGGTTCTCCAGCACCCCGTACGTCTCGGCCACGTCCCAGCCGTCCTCACCCAGATCGGTGATGATCCGGCCCTGCGACCCGGCCCGCATCCACAGCATCGGAGCGATCCGCTCGAACGCCCTGTTGTGGCGGACGGACAGGGGTGCCTCGTAGGTGAGGGTGAAGAAGGCTGCGTTCTCCTCGAAGCCGTCGCTCATGGGGAACTCGTCCGTGAACTTGTAGTCGCCCTTGATTGGTTCGCCCTCTGGCGTCTTGCCCGTGATCGCGGCGGTCACGCGAGGCTTCGTGATGTAATCGCAGATTCCGAGCGCCTCCCAGCCCTCGTCACCGGGACGAAGGCCCCTCTTCCGCAATTCGCGCTGCTCCTCGGCGCTGACCTCATTGTTCGTCACTGAGATGCACTGACGACGACCACCGTCCTGCCGGTTGAGCCGCATGACGGCGTGCGCCGTGGTGCCGGAGCCGGAGAAGAAGTCGAGGACGATGGCTTGTGGCTTGTCCTTCACAAAGAAGCGCAGAGCGTCTTCCACTGCGTAGAGGGACTTCGGAAATGGGAACCTGCGCCTTGGGATCAACGAGCGCAACACCCATGATCCGTAAGTCCGCGAATCGTGAGATGGGAGATTCCAGACAGTCTTGGCGTAGAGTTCCCGCTTCTTGGTGTCTGAATATGAGATCTCCAGATGTCCTCGACTATTCATTCCTTCAGAGATGAGCTCACCCGACGCCAGCCTCTCGATCTGGGCGTTCCTTAGATACTGGATACTCCAGTTTCCCAAATTGGCCCGGCCAGTTGTCCGAACATGACCGTCCACGAGTCGTGCTTCGAATGAACTGCGTCGCAACTCCCAACGGCCATCTGAACCATCTGTTTGGGTAGGCCAGGCACACTCCAGCCCTTCAGGCGGAGTGTAGGATGCCCGATCCACCCCGTTGGGAAGGGCTTCACCGCTGCCCACGACGGTTTCTGTGGCCGGGTCAACGAAGACAGGGTAGAACTTGGAAGGTGAGTCGATTCTCCGTGGACCGGCCCCTAGTCGTCGAAGCGAGTTCCAAATGGGCGAGCGATTCTCCGATTCAGTGCGGAACTGTGTGAAAAGCATGTCATCCGGCGTCTTTGCAGGAGCAGCCGCGCCAAACATGGCGAATAGAACGAATTCGTTTACTCGCGTGAACTCACGATTTCGGGCAGCCCCGGACGGGCTAATCACGGTACTGATGATTTGCACATTCGCCTCTGGGAAGGTCTGGTCGAGGAGCAGCGCCAGACGGTGAACTTCCTTCTCGTCAATCGTAACGATGAGAACGGAGTCGTCAGGGTTCAGCAGTCCCCGTGCCACCTCCAGGCGTCGCTCCATGAACGCCAGCCACTTCGAGTGCCGGTAGTCGTCGTCCCCCTCGACGTAGTTGTTGTTGTACTTCCAGTCCTTGGCTCCGGTGTTGTACGGCGGGTCGATATAGATGGC
>CAZTOM010000417.1:0-1491 GCA_964615555.1 uncultured Actinomycetaceae bacterium | reverse complement strand
GGGGCTGTTGCCGATTTCCGTCGGTATGACGGCCGGGGGGTTGCCGGGGACTCACCCCCCAGGGGCTGTTGCCGATTTCCGTCGGTATGGCGGGCGGGCAACTGTACGCTGCGGGGGCCCGAACCCCCGCAGGCGGGCGGCACCTCGGGACCATAGGCTGGGGAGATGACGCTCGGATACGACGAGAACCAGCCCACCCGTGACGAGGTAGATGCGCTGCCCGGAGAGGTGGCCCTCGAGTTCGGCGCCAACTGGTGCTCGATCTGCGCGGGTGCGAAACCGGACCTGGACGCTGCGCTCGGCGCACATCCGGAGGTGCAGCGCATCAAGGTGGCCGACGGCAAGGGCCTCCCGCTCGGGCGCTCGTTCGGGGTGAAGCTGTGGCCCACCCTGATCCTCCTGCGGGACGGCGAGGAGGTGGGCCGGGTGGTCCGCCCGCAGGACCGCGCCGAGGTGGAGAGCGCGCTCGCAGAGGCGGGGTTCGGCGAACGCGGACCCAGTGGGCGGGCGGGCGCTGACGACGGATAGCGACGGAAATCGGCAACAGCCTGAAGAGGGGGCGGGCCTGCAGATGCGACGGGGCCGGGCATCCCGTGCGGGATACCCGGCCCCATAGGCTTCCGCCGCGCTCGCATCGCACTCGCGCTACGTGCGCGCCGCGCTCCGCCCACGCGGTGGAGGAGTGGCTACTCCTTCGCCGGCGGCATGGGCGGCAGGTCCGAGGCCAGGTCGCGTGCCCCGGAGCGGAGCTCGTCACCCATCGTCTTGATGCGGGCGCCGATCCCGGCGTCCACCTGCGTCCAGTACCAGATCACGCGCTCGTAGACCTCGTCCGTGATCCCCACCGTGGTGGTGGCGATGGTCTCCACGAACCGCTCGCGCTGCGCGTCGTCGAAGACCTCGCGGACCAGCGTGCCGGCCTGGCCGAAGTCGTCGTCGTCCGCGCGGAGCGTGTACGCCTGGCGCATGAGCTCACCATCGGTCTCCCAGCCCTCGGCGAGGGGACCCTGGCGCTCGTCGCCCACGTAGGGGCGGCCCTTGGAGTTGGGGGCGTAGACGGCGGCGTCACCACTGTGGTGGTAGGCCATGTTGCCGTCCTTCATGTAGTTGTTGATCGGCCCCTCCACGCCCTGCGGCTGGTTCACCGGCAGCTGCCAGTGGTTGGTGCCGATGCGGTAGCGGTGGGCGTCCGCGTAGGCGAACACCCGGCCGAGCAGCATCTTGTCCGGGGAGAACCCGATGCCGGGCACCAGGTTGGACGGCGCGAAGCCGGCCTGCTCGATCTCGGCGTGGAAGTTCACCGGGTTCTGGTTCAGCTCGAGCACACCCACCTCGTGGAGGGGGTAGTCGCCGTGCGGCCACACCTTGGTGAGGTCGAACGGGTTGAACCGGTAGGTCTTCGCGTCCTCGTAGGGCATGACCTGCACGGAGAGGGTCCACTTGGGGTAGTCCCCGCGCTCGATGGACTCGAAGAGGTCCCGGCGGTGGAAG
>CAZTOM010000416.1:0-1498 GCA_964615555.1 uncultured Actinomycetaceae bacterium | reverse complement strand
GTGTATGCCTATCTGGATCACACCACCTACGACTACAGTTGTCTGGCCACCCTGGACACCCGGGCCCTGTGCATAGAAAAGGGGCTTTTGATGCGCATGTCCGAAGACCCGGTGGTGCAGAAATTATTGTTCAATATGCTTGCGATCCTGTCGGAAAAGGCCTATGAATTGAATCAGAAACTGCGCATTGTGATGGAAGCCACCCTCCGTCAGAAGATTCTGCAGTATCTCCACAACAATGCCGACGGCTCCGGCCGGGTGCTCCTTACCTTTAATCGGGAAGAAATGGCGGATTACCTGGGCACGACCCGTCCGTCCCTGTCCCGGGAACTGACCAATATGGAGCAGGAGGGTCTGATTCGGGTGCAAAAATATACCATTGAAATTCAAAAACCCTGAACAGCAGGCAAGAGAACCGTTCTTTTTCGAACAAAAATAAAAATCCGTAACATTCGTTACGGATTTTTATTTTGTGAATGGGTATACTCTTCGGGAGATAACAAATATCAAAGGAGGCTATACCATGAGTGATATGTTTTGTTTTCAGTGTCAGGAAGCAGCCATGAATACCGGTTGCACCCGGGTAGGGGTGTGCGGCAAAAAACCGGAAGTGGCCAATCTTCAGGATTTATTGATCTGGGTAACCAAAGGCTATTCAGAAGTACTTACAAGACTCCGTGCGGAAGGAACCCCGGTGGAGAAAGAAGAGAATCATCGGGTCAGTCTGAACCTGTTTACTACAATTACCAATGCAAACTTTGACCCGGAAGCCATCCGCGTACGAATCAATGAAACCATCGACGCGACCCGGGCCGCCACGGGGCGTCTGAAAAATACGGAAGCTTTGTCGGAAGCTGCCACCTACGGGGAAAAAGATCCGGCAGCCCAGGACGAGAAAGCAAAAACCGTGGGCGTTCTTTCCACGGAAAACGAGGATATTCGCAGTCTCCGGGAACTGATTACTTACGGGGTAAAAGGACTGGCCGCCTACACCAAGCATGCCAATGCCCTGCTCCAGGACAATGAAGAAGTGGATCAGTTCATGCAGGAAGCCCTGGCAAAAACCCTGGATGACAGCCTGAGCGTGGACGAACTGGTGCAGCTCACCCTGGACACCGGCGCCCACGGCGTGAAGGGCATGGCGACTTTGGACGCCGCCAACACGGGAGCCTACGGCAATCCGGAGATTACGAAAGTAAATCTGGGAACCCGCGGCAACCCCGGCATTCTGGTGTCCGGCCATGACCTGCGGGATTTCGAAATGCTTCTGGAACAATCGAAAGACTCCGGCGTGGACATCTACACCCATTCGGAAATGCTGCCGGCTAACTATTACCCGGCTTTCAAAAAGTATGATCATTTCGTCGGAAACTACGGCGGAAGCTGGTGGCATCAGCGGGAAGAGTTTGATTCCTTCAACTGACCCATTCTTATGACCACCAACTGCATCGTGCCGGTCAAAGTCAGCTATGCAGATCGTCTGTACACCACCGGTGCC
>CAZTOM010000415.1:0-1500 GCA_964615555.1 uncultured Actinomycetaceae bacterium | reverse complement strand
GTCGCTCTTCGAGCGCAATAATCAGATCATCCGTCCTGACTCTGGACCGCTCACTCAGGATCGTCCGCTTCGCAGCGTTCTCTGCAGCTGTAGCAATCTCCGCATGGCTGAGGCCGCGTGCCGCAGGAACGATGCGGGACCAACTCAAATTGCTTATCTGGAACGACGCCAAGCGGTTCCTTATGACCGACTCCACAGACGCATCGTCGGGCAATGTGAAATCCATAACGGTGTCAAAACGGCGGAACAATGCGTTGTCGAGAAGCTGCGGGTGATTCGTCGCCGCAATAATCAAACTCTCAGAAGTGTCTTCTTCCAGGAACTGTAAGAAGGAGTTAAGGACGCGCCTAATCTCACCCACATCGTTTTGAGTAGCTCGGTTTCCTCCGAGTGCATCGACTTCATCGAAGAGGTACACGCCTCGCGTTTCAGCCAACGCGTCAAAAATGAGACGCAGTTTGGCTGCGGTCTCCCCCATGAACTTGGTCAGAACAGTATCGAGGCGAATCGAGAACAATGGAAGCCCGAGTTCCCCCGCAATGACGCGTGCAGTCGAAGTCTTTCCAGTGCCGGGAGGGCCTGTCAGCAGCAGCCTTCTGGCCGGTGTAAGGCCATGCCGCGCAAGCGCTTCTCGTTGTCTTTGTTCGAGGAGAATGTGATTCAATCGCTCTTCCAAAGCACGAGTGAGAACCAAGTCTCCGACTCTTGCCTCGGGGTACGACACATTTAGTAAGGCCCCAAGCTCACCTTTCGGCTGAGCGAATGGGACAACCGAAGCTACACGCGCCCGCTGTCCGGACCGCTCACGAAGCTCGTTCACAAGATCACGCAGTTCTTGGGCAAATTTAGATTGCCCTGCCCGCGCCGCTTTAGCTGCTACTTGCATTGCGACAGCGTAGAACTGAGGGTCATCACCGTCTGCGTGACTCTTAACAAGGGCCTTCAGCTGATCATTGGTTGCCACAGGGGTCCTCCTTTCAGCGCGCTCGCTTGTGCCTTGTCAGTTCTCGCTATTTTGCCCAGTCTATCTGGGCCCCTCCGACATCATCTGGAGCCCGGCCCGAATTTTTCGGGCTTGCCGGAGACTGGCTCGCGGTCCCCCTCAAAGAGTTCGCCCGTTCGTGGTCTGTGCACGCGTGTGCGTGGTTGCTGTGCGGGAGAACGGCACACGTAGATTGCCTGTTAGACCAACTTCCGCACGGGCACGGTCGACTTTCTGTGCAGTTGTTTCTGCCTGGGGGCCTAGCGCAGTCTCGGCCGTGATTTGGTAGCGGTCGCGGTAGGCAGAAATCACGCGAGCCGAGCGGCGCCAAGATGCGCGTGCACGTGAATCAGCCGGTTCCGGGCCAAGTGCAGCGACCCACGGCGCGGCCGCGGCAAGGTCACGGTCCAGCACAGCATCGGCGCGCTCCTCCATCAAGGTTTGACGCTCCTCAAGCGCCTTTTGCATCTCGTCGCTCATCACCCCAGTTGCTTCTGGGATCAGACCAACGATCAGGC
>CAZTOM010000414.1:0-1500 GCA_964615555.1 uncultured Actinomycetaceae bacterium | reverse complement strand
CCACCGCGGTCCTGACCACAGGTCTGCAGGGCCGCTCGCAGCTCCTGCTCGCCGACCTCCCCCCGAGCCCTGTGGAGCCCGGCACCTCCGTGTCCGGCGGGGACGTGGGCCGCGTGATCCCCGCGGAGATCGTGTACACCCAGGCCTCGGAGCTCTCGGATGAGGACTGCCAGATGGAGGTGGCCCCCGTGGGCAGCCCGGTCAACCTCATCTGGGAGAACGCCGCCGCGCACGGCCAGACGGGCCTCCGCCTCCAGAACTACCGGGAGGTGGCCCAGAGCCTTGATGGTTTCGAGGGCCTGCTGCCGGTGGTGATCGGTGAGTACTCGTCCTCCACCGTGGACGTGGGCGTGGACGGCGTCTCCTACGTGCCGCTCGGTGCCTACGAGGTGGGTGAGACGCGAATCCTCGGGGAGGACCCCAATGCACTCCTCGTGCACGCTCCTCTCCTGCGGCCCCCCGTGAACGGCCTCGGCGTCACCGCGGCCTCTGCGGGCGCCATCACGGACCTCGCAGGAGGACGCGAGCTCGTGGGCCGGGACGCGATCGATGCGGTTCGTATCCGGGTGGCCGGGCTCGAGGGGTACAACGCGGAAGGGCGCGAGAAGGTGGCCCAGGTGGCCGAGGCCCTGCAGGATCTCGGATTCAACGTCAACGTGGTGGCAGGCTCCTCCGGGAGCAGACCCTCGTCTACGTGCCGGGCTACTTCGTGGAACGCAACCAACCCTCCGAGGACCTGGGGTGGGTCTCCCAAGAGTGGTCCACCCTCGGCGCCGCGCAGCGGGTGGAAGCGGGCCTCGGGCAGGGGGCGCTCACGCTCCTCCTCCTTGCCCTCGGGAGCACCTCGCTCCTCGCCGTGACGGGGCTCGCCTTCGAGGGCCTCGCCCGCCGCCCCGAGGTGGCCGTGCTGCGCGCCCAGGGGTGGGAGCGCCGGCACATCCGCGGCTGGCTGCTTGGTGAACTCGGGACGGGAGCCGCCGTCCTGGCCGCCGCCGTGGGGGTCGCGTGGCTGGTCCAGTCCCGCGCGGGTGGCCCCCCTGGCGCACTCGCGGCCGCCTCCGCCGCCGGCGCCGAGGCAGGCGAGTCCCGGCTGGGACACCTGATGACCGGCTCGCTCCTCCCCCTCTACCTCGCCCTCGCCGCGGTGGGCGTGGTGGCAGCCGTGGCGCTCGTGTGGGTGGGACGGCGGGTGCTCGCACTCGTGCGGAAACGCGCAGCTCACGCCCTCACCGTGGCCGGGTGGTCACCCAGGCAGGTGCGCGGGCTGTGGGACCGCGAGGCCATCGCGGTCGGAGTACTCACACTCCTGGTGGGGGGCGCCCTCGCGGCCCTCCTTGCCACCCTGGCGCAGGTTCCCACCCTCCCACCCGTCCTTGCGGCCGTGGGAGCCGCAATCCTCGCCACCCTCGCCGGAAACAGGAGGAGCACCCCATGAGCCAGCCGAGTACGCAGGTCGAGGTTCCGGACGCAGGGCGAGGCTCCGTCGTCGGGCTGGAGGAT
>CAZTOM010000413.1:0-1502 GCA_964615555.1 uncultured Actinomycetaceae bacterium | reverse complement strand
GCGCTCGTGGGCGGGCATCGCTGGACGATCGAGTCGGGCAGCGGGGGCGGCGTGGCGCCACCGGCGCGGTCCCACTCGGCCATGGGCGAGAGGAGCCAGTCGCGCACGAACTGCTTGTCATAGTTCACCTGGTGGAAGCCGGACTTCCACGAGTCGGCGGCCCAGTAGCGCGAGGAGTCGGGGGTGAGGACCTCGTCGGCGAGCTCGATGGCCTCCGCGGAACCGGAATCGTCGCGCATGCCGAACTCGAACTTGGTGTCCGCGAGGATCAGGCCGCGCTCGGCGGCCACCTGGCGGGCGCGCTCGTAGAGGGTGAGTGTGAGCTGCTTGAGGTCCGTGGCGAGGGGGCCCACGAGCTGGCGCATCTGCGCGAAGGTGATGTTCTCGTCGTGCTGGCCGGCGGGTGCCTTCGCGGCGGGGGTGAAGATGGGCTGCGGGAGGCGGTCGCCCTCACGGAGGCCGGCGGGGAGCTGGTTGCCGCACACGCCGCCGGTGGCGCGGTACTCCACGAGCCCGGAGCCGGAGAGGTAGCCGCGCGCCACGCACTCCACGGGCACCATCTCGAGCTTCCGCACGATCATGGCGCGCCCGCGCACCTCGTCCGGGACGTCGAGGGAGATGAGGTGGTTGGGCACCACGTCCGCGAGCTTCTCGTACCACCACAGGCTGAGCTGGGTGAGGATCTTGCCCTTGTCCGGGATGGTGGTGGGCAGGACGTGGTCGAACGCGGAGATGCGGTCCGAGGCCACCACGAGCATGACCTCGCCCGATCCGAACGCGGCCGCGCCCTGGGGCACGTAGAGGTCGCGCACCTTGCCCGAGTAGGCGTGTGCCCACCCCTCGATGTCGATCATCCGGGCTCTCCCATCCGTCCGCCGAACGCTACGGAGAGCCTAGTGCCCCGCTGCCGCCCTTTTTGCGATGTCGCGGCGGTAGTGGGAGCCGGGCAGCGAGATGCGGTCCACGCCCGCGTACGCCCGCCCGCGTGCGGACTCGAGATCCGCCCCCTCCCCGACCACGCACACCACCCGTCCGCCGGAGGCCACCAGTCCCTCGGGCGCGTTCCGGGTTCCGGCGTGGATCACGTGCACGCCGTCCCTCGCCTCCGCATCCTCGATCCCCTCCACGAGCCCGCCCGGCTGCGGTGCGTCTGGGTAGCCTTCCGCCGCCACGACGACGGTCACCGCGGCCCGGTCCGTCCACTCCAGTTCCCCGTGCTCACCGAGGGTTCCGGTGGCCGCGGCGTGGAGGAGGGTGGCGAGCGGGGTGGTGAGGCGTGGGAGGACCACTTGGGTCTCGGGATCCCCGAAGCGGGCGTTGAACTCGATCACGCGGGTGCCGCGGGAGGTGAGGGCGAGGCCGCAGTACAGGACTCCCACGAACGGGGTGCCCCGGCGTGCCATCTCACGGATCACGGGCCTGGCGACGGTCTCGAGCACCTCCTCGGTGAGGCTCACCGGTGCCCAGGGCAGCGGGGAGTAGGCACCCATGCCGCCGGTGTT
>CAZTOM010000412.1:0-1510 GCA_964615555.1 uncultured Actinomycetaceae bacterium | reverse complement strand
AGGAATTTGCAGGAAAGGTAAAACTGATTTACATAGACCCGCCTTACAATACAGGAAACGATTCTTTCGGTTACAACGATAATTTCAACCGCTCCACGTGGTTAACATTTATGCGAAACAGATTATTATCTGCAAAACAATTATTAAAACCTGAAGGCATAATCTGTGTTCAATGCGATGATAACGAAAATGCGTATTTAAAAATCTTAATGGATGAACTATTTCCAAATGGATTTTTAAATAATGTCGCAGTAAAAATGAGCGAAGCAAGTGGCGTTAAAATGAATCACGCAAAAGGCAGATTTCCAAAATTGAAAGAGTACATATTGATTTATAAAATGCCAAGTTTTAAAGGTTTCATTACTGTTGATAAGTATGAACAGAAAGAATGGGATTCTGAGAATAATATTTTCGTAGAAAATCTTACTCAAGAACAAAGGGACAAACTCATCGAACTTGAGGCAAAAGAAACTAATGATGCATCTGACGTAAAGACAGCCAACGACATTTTAAAAAAGGCAAAAAAGGTATCACTATCATCTAAGTTAAAAGAACTTGATTTTGAAACAGAAGATTTAAGAAATGAGTGGCTATTTAAAAACAGCTATCGAATTATTAAGACAGCAGGTTCTTCAAGTCTTGCAACATTAGTAAAGAAGTTGGATAAAGTACCGAATCAAGATATTGCTGCCGCAGTTTCAAAAAAAGGAATTTTATTTTTCTATATCACAGATTTTAACCGTGAAACAAAACAACCAAGATTACAGGTGATTTTTGCAGACTCAAATATTTTTAAAAATCCTTGTGATTTTTGGCAAGACATTAAAACTACAGGAGCTATTGCGGATGAAGGTGGGGTAAAGCTTAGCAATGGGAAAAAACCAGAAAAAATCCTTTACCGATTGATAAAAATGATTACCGAAGGTAATGATATTGTACTGGACTATCATTTAGGTAGTGGAACAACAGCAGCAGTAGCCCATAAGATGAAAAGACAATACTTGGGAGTAGAGCAGTTGGATTATGGAAATAACGATAGCGTTATTCGCTTAAATAATGTTATCAGAGGTGACGACACAGGTGTTTCTGTTTACGAAGATGTAAACTGGAAAGGCGGAGGTTTATTTACCTATCTCGAACTCAAAAAATACAACCAAACTTTCATTGAACAGATTGAAGAAGCTAAAGACACTAAAGCTCTTTTGGCAATTTGGGAACAAATGAAAGCCAAAAGCTTCCTGAATTATAACGTGGATATTCAGGAACAGGAAAAGCATTTGGAAGAGTTCAAGGCAGATTCGCTCAACAATCAAAAACAACTCTTGCTCAAGCTGCTTGACTTAAACCAGCTTTACGTAAACCTTTCTTCAATCGATGACAAAGACTTTGCGTGCACGGATGAAGAAAAGGCAGTAACCAAAGATTTTTACCAAATAAAAGATTAAGCAAATGGCATTTCTCTACGAAATATTCAACAATCCATTTGCGAGAAAGGCTTTAGCACAAGTAC
>CAZTOM010000411.1:0-1524 GCA_964615555.1 uncultured Actinomycetaceae bacterium | reverse complement strand
CAGCACCAGGGGCGCGGTGGCGTCCTTCAGGTCAACTGCGAACGAGTCGGCCATGGGGACTCCTCCAAGGTCCGTGACGGAAATGGGTAGCAGATGATTCTACCTGTCTCGATCTCGGGAGCACTCGATGAATCCCGTCAGCGCCAAGGGAGCTTCAAAAGCCCAGGGCGTATCTATCTCCTTTACGGCGCACGGCTGTATTGCATAGGAAGCTCGCCGAAACCTTAGAGCACGCCCTTTGTGAGCATGACGCAGCCGTAAGGCCGATCCTCACCGGTGATCACCACTACGAAGCACTCACGAGCTGCCGCATAGAACGCAAACCGTTCGATCCGCTCGATGCCAACGTCACGTCCCTCAACCCGATTCACGAGATCAAACGCTGCAGTTTGCACCTCCGGGACGACATCAGGAGTGTCCACGTGATTCATGCCCGCTACGGGATGCTCCACGAACGTGTCTACGGGAAAGACTGATAGGACTGCCTCGAGTGATGAGATGAGGTCCACGGCATCCATTCGGACCACCGGCACCCCCGCAGACTCCGCAGGATAGTTTCGGTCGACCAGTGCCAGACGGTCCCCGTGTCCCATTTGGGCCAGCAGGAAGAGTAAGTCCGGGCTGAGTCGTGGATCGATTCCCTTGAGCACTGCAATCTCCTTTAGTGTGTGGTGCCGCAGCGCCGCTACTCGCCGTTAGCGAGCTCGTGCGCTAATTCGGAATCTGTGATGAGGACGTTGATCCAACCGCCAAGGATTGCGGCGCGGACGGCGCGGTGCTTGTCGAGTCCGCCAGCAACCCCGATCCGGCGGGGAATCCTCTTTAGCCTGGTCTCATCGATCGCAAGCACCCGCCGATCGAAGTCGGTCTTCACGGCGTCCCCGTCGGAGTCAAAGTAGCGCAGACATACGTCACCCACAGCGCCAGCTGCCTCAAGCGCCTGCCGGTCCGTGGCCTCCTGCGGGACCCCGGACTGGGCGAGCATCGGGGACATCCGCACGTTTCCGATCCCGACGAGAGCGACGGTGATGCGGTCCCAAGCCTCGATTACGTCCTGCAAGGCACGATCCCTTAGCAGCTCGTTTCGCGCTTGGGCACTTCCCAGTACGGCAGGTGTTAGGAGGAAGTGTGTCGGTGCTCCCAGCAGAGCGCCCAGTCGTTCTAGCATGCCTGTGGCAAGCACCTGAACTCGGGGGCTTCCTCGTCCTCCAACCAATTGGACCACTGCTTCGGCGCCAGTTCCGCGAAGTGGGCGCATGGAGTTGACGGCGGACAATAGCGTCTCGCTCCACGACGAGATGCCGACCACGTCGCCCTCCCCGAGGGTGACTTCGAGCATGTGCGCAGCGGCAGCCCCGAGGGCCCGAAGCGGCGAGCCGTCGGATTCGTGGACATCAGCCACCACCACCTCCTCGAGGCCATAGCGCTGTTCGAGGGTCTCCTCGAGCTCGGCGTGGACTCCTTCAGGGAGTGTGACCACGGTTCTGACAATCCCTAGCTCGACCGCCTTTTCTAGGAGCCTCG
>CAZTOM010000410.1:0-1535 GCA_964615555.1 uncultured Actinomycetaceae bacterium | reverse complement strand
CGGCGATCGCGGCGGAGGTGTCCTCGAGCTGGGCGCGCATGTACACGATCGCGGAGGTGGCGAAGCGGGTCTGGACCACGGACTCCTCGTCCGCGAAGCCGAGGACCACCTCGCGTTCCACGTACGGAGAGGCCGGGCCCTCGCCCACGGCGGTCACGAGGGTGGCGGGGGTGCCGGTGCCCTTCAGGGCACGCAGCACCTCGATGATCTCGGTGGTGGTGCCCGAGCGGGAGAGGGCCACCACGCGGTCGTAGTCGCGGTGGGGGGAGAACTCGGTGGCGGTCACTGCGTCCGTGATCCCGCGTCCCGCCTGCTCGCGCAGCGCCGCGATCGCCTGGGCCACGAACCAGGAGGTGCCACATCCCACGATGGCCACGCGCTCGCCGTCCTGCCACAGCGGCTCGGACGCGGACGCGAGCTCGGCTGCCTGACGCCACATCTCCGGCTGGGAGCGGATCTCGTCAGTAGTGTGGCCCATGGAAAACCCCTTCGTTTCGAGTAGCAAATGCGCGTTATTGATGATTATACTCTAGTTCTGATCAGAAAGAAGCAAAGGGGCTTTCATGAACAGAAACGAACGACAGGCCCACATTGCCGATCTCATCGTGGAGAACGGCTCGGTCCTCGTTGACGATCTGGTGAAGAAGTTCAGCGTCTCGCCCGCCACCGCGCGCCGTGACCTGGACGAACTCGCCCACCAGCAGTTCATCGTGCGTACCCACGGCGGCGCCGCGCTCGCCCCCTCCACCGGAGCCCTGCCGCTGCGCTACCGCTCCGCCCGCATGGGCGCGGAGAAGCGGCGGATCGCAGAGGCGGCCGTGGCCATGCTGAAGCCCGGTGACGTGGTGGCCATGAACGGCGGGACCACCACCACGGAGATCTCCCAGGAGCTCGGCGCCCACGCGGCCTCCGATCCCCGGTTCGGCACCGACTCCATCACCGTGGTCACGAACGCCGTGAACATCGCCTACGAACTCTCCGTGCGCGAGGAGGTCCAGGTGGTGGTGACCGGCGGGGTGGCCCGTTCCCGCACCTACGAGCTGATCGGCCCGCTCACCTCCCTCGTGCTGCCCGCGATCGACGTGCACACCGTGTTCGTGGGCCTCGACTCCATCAGCGCGCAGTACGGCGTCCTCACGCAGCACGACGGCGAGGCGGACGTGGGCGCCGCCCTCGTGCGCGCCGCCTCTCACGTGGTGGCCGTGGCCGACCACACCAAGTTCACCACCCGCGCCTTCGCCCGCATCTGCGACCTGAAGGACGTGGACCTCGTGATCTCCGATACCGGGCTCGACCCGGCGATCGCGCAGACCATCCGCGCCGCCGGCCCCGAGCTCCAGCTCGTCTGAGCAGCCCGCTCCCGGTCCGCTCCCTGCCTCCGATACCCCACCGCACGCACACCCCAGTAGCGAAAGGACCACCATGGCCACCTCCGAGCGAGCCGGACGCGTCACCCTCCCCATCGAGACCGGGATGGACGAGGCCGTGCGCGAGCTCATCGAACGGCTCGGGGCGGACGCGGTGCGCAACTCCGA
>CAZTOM010000409.1:0-1538 GCA_964615555.1 uncultured Actinomycetaceae bacterium | reverse complement strand
GTGCTCAACGACCAGTCGATCGGGTTCCGCGAGGCCGGGTGATTGGCCCCGGAGCCGGGTTAGCGGCCGCCTCCCTGCGGCTGTTGCCGATATTCGTCGGTATTCCGGCGGCTCAGCGGTCCTCGAGCCACGCGGCGGCGCCGTCTGCGAGCGCCTGCGCGTAGCGCTGACGGACCTCCGGGTCCTGGACGGCCGCTGCCTCATCCGGGTTACGGAACTCGGCGAGCTCCACCATCACCGAGGGGCTGGTGGCGTGGTTGAGCGTGGCGAGATCGTTGCGGTAGATCACCTCACCCGCCCACGTGGACGGGGTGAATCCCTGCCCCTTGAGGGCATCTGCCACATCGTGGGCGAGGGTGGCCGAGGGGGAACCCTGGGAGTCGTTGAGGGGCCGGCCCACCACCATGACGAAGAATCCGTGCGGCGTGGGCGACTCCGAGCCATTGCCGTGGATGGAGATCATCAGGTCAGCGTTGGCCGTGGCGGTGGTGCTACCGCGCTCATCCACGCAGGGACCCACGCCCGTGGCCTCACGGGTCATCACTACGGTGGCGCCGCCGTCCTCCAGGAGCTGGCGGGTGCGGTCTGCGACGTCCCAGTTGAACTCGTGCTCCGGGTAGCCGTCGTTGGTCATGGTGCCCACGGTGTTGCACGCCTTCGTGCCGCCGCGGCCATCGGGGACCTGGGCGTTGATGATCCGCGCGTTCACGGCATTGTCCGAGTTGTGCCCCGGATCCAACACGATCGTCACGCCCTCGAACGGCATCGCCGGCGGCGTGGTGGGGGTGGGCGACGGGGTTGGGTTGGGGGTGGTGGTGGTTGTGGTTGTGGTTGTGGGGGTGGCGGTGCCCTCGATGGTGGTTGTGGCCGTTGGTGTGGCCGTGGGCGCGGGTGAACGCTGGTCGGCGTTCGGATTCCAGGGCGCGGCATTCGAATCGAAGGGGACGGAGCCCATCCACAGGCCAACTCCTGCCAACAGCACCGTCGCCACGCCCACGAGCGTGGCAGTGCTCCGAGACTCCGTGGTCATCTGCGCCTCCTTCGGCCTCCAGCCTCCCATCGGGAAGCCGGTGGGGATCGGAATGGCGCGCTGCGGTGGCAGGGACAGGCATGGTGGCGGGACGCGATCGCGCCCGGCTACACCCGTGGAACACGACCACGGCGTCTGGGAGTTTGGGAGCTTGGACGTCTGGGCGCGTGGGAGTTTGGGCGTGTGGGTGTCTGAGCGCCTGTGCGTCTGGGAATTCGGGCGTCTGGGCGTCTTGGTGTCTGGGCGTCCACGAACCTGACACTTCCCCATGACCACGAGTGTTGCCAGCGAGAGATGCGCGTAGAGCGCCCTGTACCCGTCAGGTTCGTGGGCAACACTCGTTGTCATCACAGGTGGGGTGATTGGATGGGGGCATGACCGAAGAAGCTCCCGTGACCATCTCCTCCCCCGCCGAGCCGGAGGCCGAAACCCCCGAAACCCCGGAACAGCCTGCTGCTGCCGGCACCGATCAGGCGGCACCCAGAGGCGCAGAACCCGAAGGCGCAGA
>CAZTOM010000408.1:0-1539 GCA_964615555.1 uncultured Actinomycetaceae bacterium | reverse complement strand
GGCTCATCGCATTTGAGGGTGTAATCGGGGTCTGAATCCGCCGGTTTCGAGGAGGCAGCGGGCGATGTAGTGGGTCAGGTTCCGGAACCCGAGGGCGGAGCCGCGGAGGTGTTCGAGGCGGCCGTTGAGGGCTTCGGTGGGTCCGTTACTGGTGCCTGTCTTGTCGAAGTAGGCCAGGACGTCGGTCGCGCGGCGTTGCAGGGTTCGGCCCAAGCGCCGCAACTCGATCGGCAGGGTCTTAGCGCAACGGTTCAGGTCGCGGATCAGGCGGCTCAGGAGGTGTTTCCCGGTGGTCTTGTTCGGGTGACGGTAGGCGGTGATGAGCCGTTGGTAGACCTTCCACACGGCTGCGACTTCACGGTGCCGAGTATCAGCGAACAAGGTGTCGAGTTTGGTGGTTTGCCGGTCGGTGAGGAACCCGGCCCCGGTCAGCAGGGTGCGGCGGGCTTGATACAACGGGTCACCGCGTCGGCCTCGATGCCCACAGGTTTCTTGTTGGACTCGTTGCCGGCACTTGTCGAGTGCCAGGCTGGACAGCTTGACCACATGGAAGGGATCCATCACCGCGACCGCGTCGGGTACTTCTTCGGCAGCAGCGGTCTTGAACCCGGTGAACCCGTCCATCGCGACGGTGGTGATCTTGTCACGCCACGCTCGGGGACGGGCCGCGAGCCAGGCCTTGAACACCTGTTTCGAGCGTCCCTCGACCATGTCGAGGAGCCGGGCCGGTCCCGTGCCGTTGGCCACCGGTGTCAGGTCGATGATCACGGTCACGTACTTGTCGCCTCGACGGGTGTGACGCCACACATGCTCATCGACACCCAAGACTTCGACACCATCGAACCTTGTCGGATCATCAATGAGTATCCGTTGGCCTTCGGCCAGGATCGCGTCGTTGGCGGTATGCCACGACACCGCCAACCCCTCGGCCACCCGAGCAACCGTGAGATGCTGACACACGATCGCTTCCAATGCCCACCGCACTGCTCCATGGGACAACCTCGCCCGCGGCTCAGCTGCCCGGCTCGCGTCTTGACGCCATACCCGGCCACACCCGCTGCACTTGTAACGACGCAGCCGCACCAGCAACGTTGTCGGACGCCACCCGAACGGCTCATGAGCCAGCTCCCGCGTGACCGTGTCCCGCAGGACCCCCTGACAGCCACACTCATGACACCACTGATCAGGCTCCACGACCCGGCACTCCACCACCGCCCGCTGCTCAGTGATCTGTTGGCCGGTCACCTCCAACCCGAGCTCGTCAAGGCCGCAAAAGCTAGTCAGATCGGGCGCAGTGAAGGTAGCGTTGGACACGTCGAGGTCTTTCTGATGGGTTGCTTAGGAACTCCCATCATGGAAAGGCCTCGACCCCTCCCACCAGCCGCCACGCCGCTACCGCCATCTACACCCTCAAATGCGAAGAGCCCCAAAAAGCCCAAGCGGCCAGCGAAACCGGCAGACGCCGACGCCATACCGTTGGCGCTTGGCAGTTTGGTCGGCGCCTTCCCGGGGCGAGTCAGCCGGTCAGCACTCGATGAA
>CAZTOM010000407.1:0-1556 GCA_964615555.1 uncultured Actinomycetaceae bacterium | reverse complement strand
TCAAGACAGTGGAGTTCTACGCCGGCCACGAGGCTCTCCTCCTCGACTACGAGCGGGCCCTCACCCGCATCGACTCTCGCACCGGGGAGCCGTATGACACCTCCGCCCACTTCGTGTGGATCGGGGAGCGTACCCGCCAGGTGGACGGCGCCCACGTGGACCTCCTCTCCCGCGTGAAGAACCCCGTGGGCGTGAAGCTCGGCCCCACCTCCACCGTGGAGGATGCGGTGGCGCTCGCGGAGAAGCTCAACCCGGAGGGCACCCCCGGTCGCCTCACGTTCATCTCCCGCATGGGTGCGGGCCGCGTGCGCGAACTCCTGCCGCCGCTCGTGGAGGGTGTGCGCGATGCGGGCATCCCCGTGGTCTGGATCTGCGATCCCATGCACGGCAACACCATCACCACCGAGAACGGCTACAAGACCCGCGAGTTCACCGCGATCCTGGATGAGGTCAGGGGCTTCTTCGAGGTCCACTCCTCGCTCGGGACCGTCCCCGGCGGCCTCCACGTGGAACTCACCGGCGACGACGTCACCGAGGTCCTCGGCGGCGCCGAGGAGGTGGACGAGGCCCGCCTCGCCCAGCGCTACGAGACCGTGGTGGACCCGCGCCTCAACCACCAGCAGGCCCTTGAGATGGCCTTCGCGGTGGCGGAGATGCTGCGGGACTGACCCTCCCGTAGTCCTGCCCGCACTCCCGCCCGACGACGCAACCCGGCGGGCGTCGTCGTCCCGCCTCAGGCCGGTAGTTGCCAGTCCACGGGCGCAGCGCCCTGCGCCTCGAGCGCGGCGTTGGCGCGGCTGAAGGGCCGCGAGCCGAAGAACCCCCGGGACGCTGAGAGCGGCGAGGGGTGGGCGGAGGCGATGATCGGGGTGGACCCGAGCGCGGGGGAGAGGGACTGGGCGTCGCGGCCCCACAGGATCGCCACGAGCGGCTGGCCCCGGCCCACGAGCACCTGGATGGCGTGGTCGGTGATGGCCTCCCACCCGCGTCCGCGATGGGAGGCGGAGGCCCCGGGGCGGACGGTGAGCACCCGGTTGAGCAGCATGACGCCCTCGGAGGCCCAGTGGGAGAGGTCGCCGTGGGGCACGCGGGTGACGCCGAGGTCGTTCTGGAGCTCCTGGTAGATGTTGTGGAGTGAGCGGGGGATGGGGCGCACGTCTGGCTGGACGGAGAAGGACAGCCCCATGGGGTGGCCGGGGGTGGGGTAGGGGTCCTGCCCCACGATCAGCACCTTCACCCCGTCCAGCGGGTAGGTGAAGGCACGGAACACGTCCGTACCGGCGGGGAGGTAGCCGTTGCCGGCGGAGATCTCCTCGCGCAGCATCCGGCCCATCGCGGTGATCTGGTCCGCCACGGGCGCCATCGCCTCGGCCCAGGACGGGTGCATCACGTTCTCGAGGGCCACGGGCTCTTGGCCTACTCCTGGAAGTCGGTGCGGAGGATGACTGAGATGGAGTCGGTGGCCTCGGCGAGTTCCACCACCTCGGTGATGCCGAGCTCCTCGCCGATCGCCTCCGCGGTGTCCGCGAGCTCGGCGTTGTTGTAGTACACGGTGG
>CAZTOM010000406.1:0-1563 GCA_964615555.1 uncultured Actinomycetaceae bacterium | reverse complement strand
AGTGCCGGTAGTCGTCGTCTCCCTCGACGTAGTTGTTGTTGTACTTCCAGTCCTTGGCTCCCGTGTTGTACGGGGGATCGATATAGATCGCGTCGATCTTGCCGCGGTGGGTGTAGGTCAGCATCTCCAGGGCGTGGTAGTTCTCCGCGTTGATGACGGTGTGGAACGGCTTGTCTCCACCTCGTTCGACTCGGCCAGTCTCCACGAGGCCCGGATAGATGCGGTCGTTGAACTCGGCCACCACCACAAGATCGTCCGCAGAGACGGCCTGTGTCTGAGGTTCCTCAGCTCCCAGCTCCAGCAGGTGTGCAACCCTGCCACCGTCCACCCGCTCGATGCGCTCCACGCGCCACAGCCGTTGGTCACCCTTCTTGGTCTCGCCGCGCTGGGGGAGTACCCGCACCTTGTCCCCACGCCTCACCGCCCGCCCGGGAAGCTCCACGGCCTCCGGCTGGTGCTGCTCGAAGACCAGGCCGAACGTCCGCCGCTTCATCAGGGCGGCAAACTCCTTCTCCAGATCAGCACCAAGTTGGGGGTCGGCCTTCCGGGCCTGCCGCAGTAGTTCAGTCAGTCGCGACACTCGCTACGTCTCCTTCGTGCTCTGCGAGTGGTCCAACTCGCTACCGGCCATGCTATTCGGGGCCACCCACACAATCGCTCAGACCGGGCCAAGGGGAGGGGGTGCCAGCCGATAGGGACAGCGCCCGTTCCCTAGAATGACATAATGTACATTATCGGATAATCGTGGAACCAAATGCCTTCACTGATAGGCCCATTCCGAGGGCCGCTTCTGCCATCCTGGAGTCGTAGGTGACGACGGCGTGCACGCCCATGCGCACAGCACATGCGAGATGGAGGGCGTCAAGTGATCGTAGGTTCGTTCCTGGGAGCAGTCCCGCCTCGCGGAACAGTGAATCGGGCATCTCCACCAACGAGACGAACTCCAGAACCGCTGTGACGTCGGCTTGCCCCAACTCTTCCCGTCTCAACGCTGCTCGCCGCAGTTCGGTCTCGAGAAGGAACCCGCCACAAGGTCGACGTCATGCTCGTCCACTGCGTCCGCAAGGGCTTCCGATTCCGGCTCCTCGACGATCAGCTTGAGCGCCGCTGAGGTGTCGAGATACCACTTCACCGCTCGCCCCGCAGGTAGCTGACTGTGTCCTCTGTGCTCTCAACGCCGGGGTCCCTGCGGGTCAATGCACGTACTCCCGTACGGCGCGTTGCCGGCTTCACCACCCGCAGATCAGGACCCCCTGCTGCGCGCCGCAGCGCCTCGTAGGTCTCAAGCGAGAGGATCACGGCCGATTCCCGGCCCGAGCGCGTGATGATGATCTCCTCCCCGCCACTCACCACCGCCTCCAGCACCTCGGCATAGCGAGCCCGGGACTCGCTGTAGGACATCGTCTTCATGACGCCTCCTGTACAGGATACTGTACAGAAACGCGACGGTCCCTCTAGACCCGCGTCTGCCGAGTCGAGCGCCGCCTCTCCGCGCACCTCAGCGTCTCAGGACCTCCACCCACGCGAGGATCTCGTCAGCTAGTTCTTCTACTGCGCGTCCCA
>CAZTOM010000405.1:0-1572 GCA_964615555.1 uncultured Actinomycetaceae bacterium | reverse complement strand
GCCCGACCTCAAGCACATCCTGTCCTTCGTCGTGCGGTTGTGGTTCTACGGTTCGGGAGTCATGTTCTCGATCAAGAACTTCGTCGACCACCCGATGTGGTTGCTGATCCTCAAGGCCAATCCCTTGTATCTCGTCCTCGATATGACACGTGATCTGCTGCGCTACGACAGGGTGCCGGCGCCACATTATTGGTTGGCGTTGACGTGTTGGGCATGTGTCACACCGGTCCTGGGCTTCCTCTACTTCTGGCAGGGCGAGGAGACGTATGACCAGGAATGACACAGGGCACCCGACCGTTGTCGTCGATCGGGTGAGCCGACGATTCCGGGTGCCGAGCAACGAAGCGGTCCCACGGCGGAACCTGCTGGCACGTGGCGCCGCCTTGTTCGGTTGGAGCCCGACCGTGAACGTCGACGCTCTACGTGCCATTTCCTTCGTCGCACATGCCGGTGAAGCAATCGGACTCGTCGGCTCGAACGGGTCCGGAAAGAGTACCCTGCTGCGCATCATTGCTGGTCTTGATCAACCCACCCGGGGGCACGTGACTGCGACATCGCAGCCCACGCTCCTTGGTGTCAACGCAGCACTTCAACCGCAGCTGTCCGGCCTGGCCAACGTCCGCCTCGGGCTGCTCGCCTCAGGCTTCACCCCACGCGAAGTGAACGACCTGATCCCCAGGGTTCTCGATCAGGCTGCTATCGGTGAGGCGATCCACCGCCCGATGAAGACGTACTCCTCAGGCATGGGTTCCCGACTCCGGTTTGCGATCGCTACGGCCTCCGAGCCCGACATCCTTCTCATCGATGAGGCACTGGGGACCGGCGATGCGGCGTCGAAGGATAGGGCGGACCGGCGCATGAAGGAGATCCTCGATCGCGCAGGCACCATCTTCCTCGTCTCCCACGCTGCCAAGACCATCGAGGAGTTGTGCACCCGTGCGATCTGGATCCATCAGGGTCGCTTGATCCAGGATGGCCCAGCCGAGAAGACTGCACACACCTATCGGTGGTGGGCCTGGAACGTCGCCAAGGGTGAATTCAGTGTTGCTGACAGGGTCCTGCAGGACACGATTGACGCCCAACTTGGCGTCCTCGGAATTGACGATGTGGACGAGATACACAGACAACTCCAAGAGGAGGTGAACTTCACGTGACAGCTACGGTAATGACAGTTTATGGGACCCGACCTGAAGCCATCAAGATCGCTCCGGTCATCCGTGCGCTGCGGGCCAGTGGCGACGTGACTCCAATTACCGTGGTCACCGGCCAGCATCGAGAGATGCTCGATCAGGTGAATCAAATCTTCGGAATCCTACCCGATCACGATCTAGATGTCTTTTCTCCGGGGCAAGCACTCAATGCTCTTATGGCCAGGATTTTTGATCGCCTTGATCCGATTCTCGCAACAATGCAGCCCGACGCACTACTCGTCCAGGGTGATACGTCCACGGTCGCGGCAGCTTCCATGGCAGGGTTCTACCGTAGGATTCCCATTGTCCACCTAGAAGCGGGCCTAAGGAGCGGAGACCTCTGGTCCCCCTTTCCTGAGGAGGCGAACCGGCGCATCACGAC
>CAZTOM010000404.1:0-1584 GCA_964615555.1 uncultured Actinomycetaceae bacterium | reverse complement strand
CGCTGCGGCCGATGCCGCGGACGTGGACCGCTCCGACGTGGACGACTTCGCGGTGCCCACCGCCGAGGTGGACCAGACCGAGGAGTCCATCGAGGTGGAGGTCCCCGTGGACGTGGCCCCGGAGGAGGTGGAGACCGAGGAGGCGAAGGCCGAGACGGACGACTTCGCCGTGGAGACCGCCGAGTCCGACGAGGCCGCTCCGGACGCTGACGCTGAGGCTGCTCCGGCCGCCGATGCCGAGGCCGCCGAGGCGAAGCCGCTCTACGCGGGTGCCGTGCGCCTCGAGGAGGGCTCCGCCGATGCCCCGGACGCCGACCACGCCATCAAGGGCAACGAGGACTCGATGAAGTACCACGTGCCCGGCTCCCAGTGGTACGACGCCACGATCGCCGAGGTGTGGTTCGGCACCGCCGAGGAGGCCGAGGCTGCTGGCTTCGAGCCCGCCGGTGGCGCCGAGGCGCAGCAGGTGGACGAGGAGAAGTAGTCCCGGGTCGCGCCGCGATCCTTTGGACACGTGAGGCGGGGAGTCCCTTCGGGGGCTCCCCGCCTCATGCCTTCGGGGCGCTCCTCAGCCCGCGGCATGCCAGGCGCGCACCCCGCCGGTGAGGCCGGCAGAGTTCGGGGCCAGCACCACGTTCCCGCTGAACCTCCCGGCCACGAGCGGGGTGATCCGGCGCGCATTGCCGCCGCCGATGTACAACCGGTCCCACATGAGCACCGGGTAGAAGCCCTCGATCACGTTGCGCACGCGGCGCGACCAGTGGGAGTCGCCGAGCCGGATGCGCTCGTGCTCCCCCAGGTAGTCGTCGTAGCTCAGGCCCCACTTCACGGGGGCCTGGGAGAGTTCCATGTGGGGGGCGAGCACGCCCTCGTGGAACACGGCGTTCCCGAGCCCCGTCCCGAGGGTGATGACCACCTCCAGCCCGGTGCCCTCGATCAGTCCGTAGCCGTGGACCTCGGCGTCGTTCAGCACGATGGCGGGCACGCCCAGCGCATCGGACACCGCCGCACGCATGTCGAAGTCCGCCCAGGCGTCCACGAGCTCGGGCACCACACGGGTCCGGGGTCCTGCCCGGCACACGTAGTGCGGTGTGGTCACCACGCGCCCCGCGCGGATCATCCCGGGCATCCCCACCGTGACGCGGGTGGCGGCCGGCAACTGAGCGGCCAGTGAGACGATCACCCCCACCAGGCGCTCGGGTGGCAGCGGATAGGGGGTCACGGAACGCACGGGCTGGGCCAGCAGCGCACCGTCGGCGTCCAGAACTGTGCCCTTGATGCCACCGCCACCACAGTCGATGGCGAGTGTGACCGGGGCCTCCATGACCATCACGCTAGCGCGAGCCGCCAATGCGGCGCGAACCATGTGGTCGAATATCCCCATGCCCGTTCGCGTCCGACTCGACCTCGCCTACGACGGCACCGCCTTCCACGGCTGGGCCGCCCAGCCCGGCCTTCCCACCGTGGAGGGGGTCCTCGCGGAGGCCCTCACCACCCTCGCGCGCACCCCCGTCCAGCTCACGGTGGCCGGCCGCACCGACGCCGGTGTCCACGCCCGCGGGCAGGTGGCGCACGTGGACCTGC
>CAZTOM010000403.1:0-1602 GCA_964615555.1 uncultured Actinomycetaceae bacterium | reverse complement strand
CGCCACCACCAGGAGCACGGTGGCGAGCAGCAGCCCCCAGTCGGCGGGGCCCATCTTCAGGTGGGAGAGCCGGATGGCACGGCCCCGCCCGTCCACGGTGGCGTAGGTGAATCCGCGCGTCTCGAGCGCCTCCACGGTGGTGCGCACGTTCTTCGCGGTGTTCAGGAAGATCGGGTAGAAGCTGAGGATCGCCATCTTCGCCCAGTGCACCACGGTCCTCCAGCCGAGGATCCCGTGCCGCTCGGGGGGAGCCATCCGGAGCCGGAACCCGTCGAAGACGGTGTTGAACTCCTCCACCATGATCGGCAGCATCCGGTAGCCGTAGCTGACCCCGAACGCGAACAGCTCGGGCATCTTGAACGCGAGCAGCGCATCGGAGAGCTTCTCCGGGTCCAGGGAGACGAACGCGGCCATGGAGGCCATGGAGATCACGCCCAGCTTCAGGTTGACCACGCCGAGCGCCACGAGCGTCTCGAGTCCGCCGCCGAAGAACAGCGCCACGATCGCCAGGTAGAAGATCTCGAACCCGATCCCGATGATGAACAGCCCGAGCACGAGCGGTCCCACGCGGGCGAAGACCACCCCGGCGGCGGCCATGAGGAACAGCCCGGCGAGCACGGTGATGTTGTGCGTGAACCAGGGCACCACGGCCATGATCAGGTACCAGACGATCACGGCCCGCGGATCGAGGGTGGAGAAGAACCCGCCGCGCGTGGCGTACGCGGTGCGGATGAGCTCCAGCTTCACCCACTCCACGGAGAGCACGTCCCGTTGCTTCCTCACGGTCCCACCACCCCCACGTCCCGTTGCTTCCTCACGGTCCCACCACCCCCACTGCCTCGCCCGCGGGGTCGGCCAGCCCGAGGGACTCCACCAGTTCGGCCACGCTGAGGGGCGGCGGGTTGACCCCGAGCTCGAGGCCCAGGGTCACTACCTGCGGCGGCACCAGCCGCGCCCGTTCCAGCAGCTCCGGGCGCGAGAACAGCTCGCGCGGCCCCAGGTCCGCGGCCAGCCGCCCCTGCTCCAGCACGATCACGCGGTTGGCCCAGTCGGCCACCAGGTGCATGTCGTGCGTGGCCACCACGGCGCACGAGATCGCGTCGGAGAGGTCCGCGAGCATCGCGGTCACGCCCTCGCGTGAGGCCACGTCCAGGGAGGAGGTCGGCTCGTCCAGCAGCAGGAGTTTCGGCCGCATCGCGAGGCCGATCGCGAGCGTGGCGCGCCGCTGCTGCCCGCCGGAGAGGGTGCGCCCGTCGCGGTCCGCGAACTCGTCCAGCCGCACCCGTGCGAGCACCCGCTCCACGAGCTCCTCCCAGCCCTCGAACCTCCTCCCGGAGGGGAACAGCGCCACGTCCCCGCGCACGGAGTCCTTCAACAGCATCTGCTGCGGGTGTTGGTAGATGTAGGAGGTGGTCCCGGCGATCTCACCCGGCGACTTCGTGCGCGTGTTGGTCCCACCCACGCTCACCTCGCCCTCGCGGGGCACCATGATCCCGGAGAGCAGCTTCAGCAGCGTGGTCTTCCCGGAGCCGTTGCGGCCGACGATCGCCACCCGGTCCCCCTCGTACACCTCGAGGTCGATCACCTCGAGTGCCGTGTGCT
>CAZTOM010000402.1:0-1608 GCA_964615555.1 uncultured Actinomycetaceae bacterium | reverse complement strand
TCCACCTCGTCCTGCCCTGCTCCAGCCATGCCGGACATTTTACTCGACATCGAGATAGATCGGGCGAGGTGCCCGGTGCGGCCGGCTGTGCGCCGCCTGTGGGGTCAGCCCCGCGTGAGCGCCTCGGTGAGCTTCAACCGGCTCCCGGTGTGCAGCACTCCGCGGTGGTAGACCCGCGCCGCGAGCCACACCGAGAGCACGATCGTGAGTAGGGAGACCACCACCGCCGTGGCGAGTTGCCAGGCGGGGACGTCCACGAACACCTGCCGAACCGGCATCACGAACGGCGCCATGAACGGCGCCATCGAGGTGATCTCCGAGGCCGTGGAGTTCGGGGCGTTCGTGGGCAGGTACATCGCGGTGTAGAAGGGGATGAACAGGAGGAACATCATGGGCGCGGTCACCGAGCCCACGTCCTCCTGCCGGGCGGCCAGTGCCGAGAGCCCTCCCCAGAGCACCACGAACATGAAGAAGCCCACGAGGAACCAGAAGGCGAGCCACAGGAGCTGCGGTCCGATCGGAACGCTCACGCTCCCGAGCAAACCGGAGACCGCCGCTGCCCCCACGCCGGCGAGGGCGTAGAGCAGGATCTGGCCGAGGGCCATGATGCCGATCCCGACCACCTTGCCCGCGAACAGTTGCGTGGGTGTGATCGTGGCGAGCAGGATCTCCACCACGCGGGAGGCCTTCTCCTCCACCACCCCCATGGAGATCAGGGAACCGGACATGACGATGCCGAAGAACAGGAGTGCGAGCATCGCCCAGGCCACGGCGAGCTTGGAGAAGTCGGTGCCCACGCCCATGTTGTCCTCGGCGAACGTCAACTCCGGCATGGAGGCACCCACGTTCGCCATCACCTCGGTGAAGTCACCCCCGAGGTCTGAGATCTCGGCGCCGAGGACGTAGGAGTTCATGGCGCCGTAGACCAGTTGGGTGAGCTCCGAGTCCCCCGGTGCGGACTTGAAGCGAAGCTCCGTGTTGCCGAGCGAGCCGCCCAGCCAGGCATCGAGATCACCCTCGAGCAGCTCCGTGTCCGCGGCCGCCGAATCCAGTGTCTGGACCTCGATGGTCCGCTCCGAGGCCGCACCCATGGCCTCGAGCACGGGCCCCACGTCCTGGAGTTCTGCGGAGACGCCCACATTCGTGACCGCGGTGGACTCGGCGTGCCGGTTGATGAAGTACGCCGCGATGAACGAGGCCGCCACGATTGCCACCAACACGATGATCGTCGAGATCACGAACGACTTGCGCCCCATGGCGGCGCTCATCTCGCGCCGGGCGACGAGTGCGATCTCCCTCATGCTGCACTCTCCTTCTCATCGGAACCGGCCGCGTCCTCGTCCGAGGTGACCACGTGCCGGAACAGGTCCTGCAGGCGCGGGCGCACGGGCGCGAACTCGCGCACCACCCCCGCCGCTCCCGCCGCCGCGAGCACGGCCTGCTCCGCCTGGAGGTCGCCGGCTGCGTACGAGAGCACCACATCCGAGCCACCCCGGGAGACGAGTGAGACCCCGGGCACCTGCTCGTACCAGCGCTCGGCGGCGCCGTCGACCCGGACGTGGACCTGCATCGTCTCCGTCTCGCGCAACTGCTCGATGGTTCCCTCGG
>CAZTOM010000401.1:0-1612 GCA_964615555.1 uncultured Actinomycetaceae bacterium | reverse complement strand
GCAAGACCCTCATCGCCCGCGCCGTGGCCCGCTCCCTCGCCCAGCTCGCCGGCGTGGAGGGCGGCACCTCCTACTTCCTCAACATCCAGGGCCCGGAGCTGCTCAACAAGTTCGTGGGGGAGACGGAGCGCCAGATCCGCGTCATCTTCGCCCGCGCCCGCGAGCGCGCCACCTCCGGTGTGCCCGTGATCGTGTTCTTCGACGAGATGGAGTCCCTCTTCCGTATCCGCGGCGCGGGCATCTCCTCGGACGTGGAGACCACGATCGTGCCCCAGCTCCTCGCGGAGATTGACGGCGTGGAGACGCTCGACAACGTGGTGGTGATCGGCGCCTCCAACCGCGAGGACATGATCGACCCCGCCATCCTGCGCCCCGGCCGCCTCGACCTGAAGATCCGCATCGACCGCCCCGATGCCGCCGGCGCGAGGGACATCTTCTCCAAGTACCTCACGCCCGACCTCCCGCTGCGCGACCGCGACGTGGATGCCGCAGGCGGGGACCGGCGGGCCGCCGTGGACGCCATGATCGAGGCCGCCGTCGAGCGCCTGTACTCCACCGGCCCCGAGAACGAGTACCTCGAGCTCACCTACGCCGACGGCACCCGCGAGGTCCTCCACGTGAAGGACTTCTCCTCCGGCGCCCTGATCGCGAACGTGGTGGACCGCGCCAAGAAGTCCGCCATCAAGGCACTGCTCACCACCGGCGAGCGCGGCATCACCACCACCCACGTCCTGGAGGCCATCGAGCAGGAGCTGCGCGAGTCCGAGGACCTGCGCTCCTCCACGGACCCCGAACAGTGGTCCCGCATCACCGGGAGGCGCGGCGGGCGCATCACCCACCTGCGCGTCCTGCGCGCCCGGGACGACGACGGCGCCCCACCCGCCCCCGTTCCCCCACCCGGCCCCGGGCCCAGGCAGGAGGGCGGCCGGGACGCGGGCATCGTCGTCGACGGGCCGCGAGAGGAGCCGGGTGCGCCGCGGGAGGGGCGCGCGGAGCGGGCGGGGATCGTGGACCTGGAGCTGCCGGAGGGGGCGCTGTGAGGCGGGCGATCGGGATCGAGACGGAGTACGGGATCCTCGCGCCGGGACGCCCGGAGGCCAACCCCATCGAGCTGTCCACTCAGATCGTGCGGGCCTACGCCGCGGGCGTGCCCCACGCGCCGTGGGACTACGCGGGGGAGGATCCCCTCTCGGATGCGCGCGGGTTCCGGCTGGATCGCGCTGCGGCGCACCCCACGCAGTTGACGGATGACCCGGATGCGCCCGCCCCCACGTTCGATGGGCTGGACCTGCGCCAGCTGGACCGTACGATGCTGCGCGGCGGCGCCGCGAACGCGGTGCTCACCAACGGGGCGCGCCTGTATGTGGACCACGCCCACCCGGAGTACTCCTCACCGGAGGTGAGAGACCCGCGCGACCTCGTGGTGTGGGACCGCGCCGGGGACGAGATCATGCGCGAGGCGATGGCGGCGGCGGCCCGGATGGGCGAGGAGATCGCCATCTACAAGAACAACGTGGACGGCAAGGGTGCCTCCTACGGCACGCACGAGAACTACCTGGTGGACCGCTCGGTACCGTTCGGGGACATCGCCGCCTATGTGACGCCGTTCTTC
>CAZTOM010000400.1:0-1628 GCA_964615555.1 uncultured Actinomycetaceae bacterium | reverse complement strand
AGTCGCTGGCCTGCGACCCGTCCTTCGGCTCGCCCTCCGGCGTGCCGTCCAGATCGTAGTCCTGGAAGAACTTCTGCCACTTGAGATCAACGCTGGTGGGGTCGGCGAGGTACTTCTCGTACAGTTCCTCGATCAGCCACTCGTTGGCGCCAAAATCGATCTCGTCACGGTGCGCGTCGTCGGACACGTGCTCAACTCCATCGGGAAGGGGGTGCGAAAGGGGGCGTGTCCAAGCCTAGGCCCTTCGGCCCGGTTAGAGCGGCTATCCAGTGGGGCCGGGAGCGAAATTTCCCACACCTCGGTACCGCCGGGGCCGTGATCCAAAAAGGCGGGTCAAGTGCTCATGCGCGCAGCCCCTGCCAGCGGTCAACCGCGGACTTTGCTACCCGCCCGCCCCGCGCTTCCCGCGCGCGGGCTGGGGCGGACCGTCCACCGGCAGGGTGATCCGGAAGCGGGCGCCCGTCTCGGTGTCCACCACCCGGATAGTGCCCCCGTGCAGGGAGACGGCCCAGCGCGCAATGGCGAGCCCGATCCCGGAGCCCCCTCCCACGGCCGCCCCGCCCTCGGCGCGCTGGAAGCGCCCGAAGATCCGCTCGCGGTCCTCGACCGGCACACCAGGGCCGGCGTCCACCACGTCGATGCGGAGGTTGTGCCGGATCCGGGTGGCCTCCACCGCCACCGTGGAGGTGGGGGGCGCGTGGCGGGTGGCGTTGTCCAGCACGTTCGTGAGCACCTGCTGGAGGCGGCCGGGATCGCCCACGATCACCTGGTCGGCCGGCTCGATCCGGGAGGAAAAGTTGAGCTGGGCGCCGCGCCGCTGGGAGGCCAGGCGGGCCACCTCCATCGCCTCATCCAGCATGTCCGCCACCGGGATCTGGGTGGTCTCGAGACCCGCGGCTCCGGACTCGAGCCGGGAGAGGTCCAGGAGGAACCCCAGCATGTCCGTGAGCCGCTCGGACTGGACCACGGCGGCCTCGAGGTTCTCCGGGGTCGGCTCCTCCACGCCGTCGGCCATGTTCTCGAGGCGCGAGCGCAGCGCGGCGAGCGGGGTGCGCAGCTCGTGGGACACGTTGGCCACCATCTCGCGGTGGAGGCGGTCCACCTCGGCCAGGTCGCGCGCCATCGTGTTGAAGGCCGTCACGAGCTGGCCCACCTCGTCCTTGGTCTCGTACTCCACCCGCACCGAATAGTCGCCCTGCGCCATGGCGCGCGCAGCCTTGGTGGCCTGGCGAAGTGGCTCCACGGCGGCGTGGATGATGGCCCCCGCCACCAGCACGGACGCGGTGATCGCGAAGGGGAGGGTGTAGGCGGGGGAGACGCCCTGCCGGGTCCCGAGCCACACCACGAGCGCGGTGAAGGTGGCCGAGGCCCCCACCAGGACCACGACCCGCCAGGCCATGGAGGAGAAGCGGCCCCGCAAGGTCAGGCGCTGGGGGTGTCGAAGGCGTAGCCCACGCCGTGGACGGTGCGCACCACGTCCGAGCCGAGCTTGCGGCGCAGCGCCTTGATGTGCGAGTCCACGGTGCGCGTGCCGGAGGCGTCCACCCAGTCCCACACCTGCTCCAGCAGGGCCTCCCGGGAGAGCACCTTCCCCTCGTTGTCCGCGAGGCACACCAGCAAATCGAACT
>CAZTOM010000399.1:0-1667 GCA_964615555.1 uncultured Actinomycetaceae bacterium | reverse complement strand
GCCCGCATCATCGACGGCCATACCCGCCTCGGTGTGGTGGCTGGAGACCATGCCGCGATCGTGTGGCCGTTGTTGGTGGGTATGGCCAAGGCTAAGTACCACCTTCTCCTCTGCGAGACCCTCTCCGGCGAGGAAGCAGAGCGGATCGGTCTGGTGGCCCTCGCCGTCGAGGATGAGGAAGTCCAGGACAAGGCTCTAGAGATCGCTCGCCGCCTGCGGGACGGCTCGCGCACGGCGATGCGATGGACGAAGTACTCACTCAACAACTGGCTCCGTATGGCTGGACCCACTTTCGACACGTCGCTAGCACTCGAGTTCCTAGGGTTCACCGGCCCAGACGTGCGGGAGGGGCGCCAGTCCATTATCGAGCGACGCCGCCCGGTGTTCGATCACCAACGTGAGCGAGAGGACAACGCCGGACAGGACGAGGAGCAGGACCCGGCCCAGTAACGGTCGCAACCGGGAGAAGCCCGCTCAGTCCGAGATCGCGTCGGCCGCGGCCCAGAGATGAGGGAGGACCTCCTCCTCGATCCGCGATTCGTCGAACTCGCCCAGGTTCACCACCAGGGTAAGCGCGAACAGCTCCCCGCCGGCCCGTACCACTGTGGCCACGCCGCCGATGTCCTCGTGCCACGCGCCTGTTGAGACCACGTGCCGTGACGGCGGCGCATTCAGCCGTTGCTCGAATGCCTCCACCGACTGGCCGCGCTGCTGAAGGTCCCGCGTGACCGCCGCGATGAGACGCGATCTCTTCGGCTCGGGCAGCGCCCGCACGAATGCGATACCCGCCGCAGACACCGAGATCGGGAGGCGTCCACCCACAGCAAGTGTGACGCCATCGTGGTGGCGCGCACGCGCCACGGCCACATACGCCATGTGGAGGTCATCGTCCGTGGCCAGCGCAGACGTCATTCCCGTGGACTCGGTGAGCCGGTCCAGTGCTTTATATACCCGTCCCCCAAAGGGAAGGTTGGCGAGGAGGGGATAGCCCAGGCGGAGGTTCTTGGGGGTGAGTGAGTACGCACCGGAGGAAGGGTCGATTCGAAGGTACCCAAGCTGCACGAGCGAATCCGTCAGACGGGACACGGTCGAGGCAGGAAGTCCCGTGGCCCGGGAGATCTGCCCGTTACCCATGGTGCCGGTGCTGCGGGAGAGGACCTCGAGGATCCGGAGCCCGCGCGCCAGCGCCTCGATGGGGCGTTGACCGGCACTCATGTTCTAATCCTACGGGGCATCCGGGGAACGGTCTCCCGCCTAGCGGAACAGGCTTCCGGGTCTATCCATTGAAGCCGCCCGGCCCCGCTTCCTACGGTGAAGGCGTGTCCCACACTTACGTCATCGCAGCCGTTCGTACCCCCGTGGGCCGCTACGGCGGTGCCCTCGCATCCATCCGGCCGGACGATCTGGCCGCACTCGTAGTCCGGGAGGCCGTGGCACGTTCGGGCGCAGAGCCGTCCGATGTGGACGAGGTAATCCTGGGTAACGCCAACGGCGCCGGGGAGGAGAACCGCAACGTGGCCCGCATGGCCGCCCTCCTCGCGGGCCTCCCACTCCATGTGCCCGGCATGACCCTAAACCGGCTCTGCGCCTCCGGAATGTCCGCCATCACCACTGGCCACCACATGATCGCTGCCGGGGAGGCGGATCTGGTGGTGGCCGGCGGCGTG
>CAZTOM010000398.1:0-1679 GCA_964615555.1 uncultured Actinomycetaceae bacterium | reverse complement strand
ACCCGCACCACAGCGCACACCACCCGCACCACAGCGCACACCACCCGCACCACAGGGCACACCGCCACCCGCACCAGGACCACCGCCCCGCCCCGTCCCATCCTCGGGAACGGACGTCCCACGCGCAGTGCCACCCCCGCAGGTACTCTCGTATCCGTGCGTTACGTCTCCACTCGCTCCAACGGCTCGGTCCCCGCGGAACCGGCCTCGTTCTCGGACATCCTGCTCGAGGGCCTCGCCGCCGACGGCGGCCTCTACGTCCCCGAGCACTACCCGCAGGTGACGGAAGAACGCCTCGAGGAGTGGCGCACCCTGCTGGAGACCGAGGGCTACGCGGCGCTCGCGGCCGAGGTGCTCGGCCTGTTCGTGGATCCGGAGGACATCCCCCCGGCGGACCTGCGAGCCCTGACCAACCGCGCCTATTCCACCCAGGCGTTCGGCTCTGGTGAGATCGTCCCGGTCACGGCCCTGGACCCGGAGACGGGCCTTGCGATCGGCCACCTCTCCGGAGGCCCCACCGCCGCGTTCAAGGACATGGCGATGCAGTTGCTGGGCGTGCTCTTCGAGTACGAACTCGGCCGCCGCGGCACCTGGCTCACCATCGTGGGCGCCACCTCCGGTGACACGGGTTCGGCCGCCGAGTACGCGATGCTCGGCCGCCAGTTCGTGGACGTCATCATGCTCTCCCCGGCCGGCCGGATGACCCCGTTCCAGCAGGCCCAGATGTTCTCCATCAACGATCCCCACATCGTCAACGCCACCGTGGACGGCGTTTTCGACGACTGCCAGGACCTCGTCAAGGCCGTCAACCAGGATGCGGAGTTCAAGGCCCGCCACCACATCGGCGCCGTCAACTCGATCAACTGGGCCCGCGTGGCCGCCCAGGTCATCTACTACGTGGCCGCCTGGCTGCGGGCCACCACCGGCCCCGGCCAGCAGGTGTCCTTCGCGGTCCCCACGGGCAACTTCGGCAACATCCTCGCCGGCCACGTGGCCCGCGAGATGGGTGTGCCCATCCACACGCTGGTCCTCGCCACCAACGAGAACAACGTGCTGCACGAGTTCTTCACCACCGGCGTCTACCGCCCGCGTGGCTCCGCGGAGACGCTCGCCACCTCGTCCCCCTCGATGGACATCTCGAAGGCCTCGAACTTCGAGCGCTTCGTCTTCGATCTCCTCGGCCGCGACGGCGCCCTCATCCGCGAGCTCTTCGCCGTCCAGCTCCCCTCCGACGGCTTCTTCGACCTCTCCACCACCCCCGAGTTCGCCGCCCTGCGCGAGCGCTACGGCTTCGTCTCCGCCACCTCCACCCACGCCGACCGCCTCACCCAGATCGCCCACCTCTGGGAGACCGAGGGCCTGCTCGTGGACCCGCACACCGCGGACGCCGTCCACGCCGCCCGCACCGTTCTCTCCGACGACGGCGCCCCCTCCTCCCAGCCCCACCCCACCGAGCCCCACCCCTCCGACTCCCACCCCACCGAGCCCCACCCCTCCGAGGCTGTTGCCGATTTCCGTCGGAATGAGGGGACGCAGGGTACGAGCAACGAGAGCGCACGGGCGTCCACGGAAGAGTACGCTGGGGGCGCTCAGGGCGGCGGGCCCGGAACCGAAGGCGAGGGCGAGCGGGTGGCGAGGCCCGTCGTCGTGATGGAGACGGCACTCCCGGTGAAGTTCGC
>CAZTOM010000397.1:0-1680 GCA_964615555.1 uncultured Actinomycetaceae bacterium | reverse complement strand
CCGTCATTCGGAGAGCCTCCTCACGTAGATGCGCCGTGCGAGCACCAGCCCGAGCACGGCGAGGGTGGTGAGGACCACCAGGTGCACCGCCATCCGCCACGGCTCCACCACATGGCCGTAGGTGGCGGCCCGGGAGAGCTCGGTGCCGTGCCAGATGGGTGAGATCCACCCGATCCACTGCAGGTAGCCAGGCATGTTGGTGAGGGGGAAGAACGTTCCGGCAAAGAGGAACATGGGCATCACCACGAACCGCTGGATCGCGGAGAACGCGAACCCCTCGTCCTTGAGCGTGGCCGCGAAGGCCTGCAGCGGCGCACCGAACGCGATACCCGTGAGGGTCGCGATCGGCACCAGGAGCCACGCGTGCGGGGAGTGCAACGCCCCGAACAGGGCCAGCAACCCGAGCGCGAACACCGACTGCGCCGCGTAGCGCACCATGGCCGTGAGGTGGTGCCCGAACGCGATCTGCCCGCCCGTGAGGGGCGCGGCGGCCGGGCCGTAGTAGGTCCGGCGCCACTTGAAGCCCTCCATGATGGGGTAGGTCATCTCCCCGGCGGCGGTCGTGACGGCAGAGGACACCACGAGTGCTGGCGCCACGAACACGAGGTAGGAGACGCCGTCGACGGACTCGGTGTTGGCGTCAACCAGCGAGCCGAGGGCGAGGCCCATGGCGATCAGGTAGAGGAAGATCTGGCCGAGGTCGTAGAAGAGGACCGAGGTGATGTAGGTGCGCAACTGGCGCACCATGTGCTCGGCGAAGTACCACCAGCCCCACCGCTGCGCGCGGGCGGCCTGCTCCCCGGGGCCGAGGGGGACGCCGCCGTAGACGCGGCCGAGCTCGGCCACCGCCACGTGCACGGTAGCCCCACTCCTCCCCTCCCCCATGCTGTTGCTGATTTCCGTCGCTTTCCCGCCCTCGCCCGCGAACGGGGAGGGTCCGGGACCCACGGGGGAGGCACCGTCGGTTCCGCCCTCGCCCGCGAGTGGGGAGGGTTCGGGGCCAACGGAAGGGGCGCCGTCGGGATGGTCAGTCAATGAGGCTCCTCCCGGTGAGGCGGAGGAAGACGTCCTCGAGGGAGGAGCGGCGCACGAGGCTGGTGCGTGGGGACAGGCCGCGTGAGGTGACCTCCTCGAGGGCGGCCTCGCCGGAATCGGCGTAGATGAGGATGCGGTCGGGGAGGACCTCCTGGCGCTCCCCCACGCCGTCCAGGGCGGCCACGGCGGACGCGTTCCCGGAGGCGCCGAAGCGCAGTTCCAGCACCTCGCGGGTGGAGTACTGGCGGATGAGGGCAGCGGGTGAGCCCTCGGCCATGATGCGGCCCTTGTCGATCACGATGAGGCGGTCGCAGAGCTGTTCGGCCTCGTCCATGAAGTGGGTGGTCACGATCAGGGTCACGCCCTCCTCCTTGAGGCGGAAGAGGCGATCCCACAGGATGTGGCGGGCCTGCGGATCGAGGCCCGTGGTGGGCTCGTCCAGGAGCAGCACCTTGGGTTCGTTGACGAGGCCGCGGGCGATGGTGAGGCGGCGCTTCATGCCGCCGGAGAGCTCGGAGACCTTGGCCTTGGCCTTCTCCTGAAGCTGCGCGAAGACAAGCAGCTCGTCCGCCTTGGGGCGCAGCCAGTGGTAGGGCAGGCCAAAGTAGCGGCCGTAGATGACGATGTTCTCCTTCACACGGAGTT
>CAZTOM010000396.1:384-1684 GCA_964615555.1 uncultured Actinomycetaceae bacterium | reverse complement strand
ATCGCCCGCTCGCTGGCCATGGACCCGAAGGTCATGCTGTTCGACGAGCCCACCTCCGCCCTGGACCCGGAGATGATCAACGAGGTCCTGGACGTCATGACCCAGCTCGCCCGCGAGGGCATGACCATGATCGTGGTGACCCACGAGATGGGCTTCGCCCGGAAGGCGGGCGACCGCGTCATCTTCATGGCCGACGGCCAGATCGTGGAGGAGGCCGAGCCCAACGAGTTCTTCACCAATCCCAGATCCACCCGAGCGAAGGACTTCCTGTCCAAGCTCCTGACCCACTGAGTACCACCCGGGGCGGCGCAAGGGACGCCTGCCCGCGCAACGAAAACCACTAGGAGGACCACAATGCGCAATCGACTGATCACAGCCGGAACCGTCGCGGCCCTCGCCCTGACCCTCGCAGCGTGCGGTGGCAACGGCGGCGGCGGCACCACCACCCCGGCGGCCGGTGGCGAGACCACCGCCGGCGGCGAGACCACCGAGGGCACCGGCGGCGAGACCGGCGAGGGCACCGGCGGCGAAGGCGGCCAGGGCACCCTCGTGGTGGGCATCAAGTACGACCAGCCGGGCCTCGGCCTCCAGCAGGGCGCCGACTTCACCGGCTTCGACGTGGACGTGGCGAAGTACGTGGCCGAGCACCTCGGCTACGACGACATCGAGTGGAAGGAGTCCATCTCCGCCCAGCGCGAGAACATGCTGGAGAACGGCCAGGTGGACATGATCTTCGCCACCTACTCGATCACCGACTCCCGCCGTGAGCGCGTGGACTTCGCCGGCCCGTACTTCGTGGCCGGCCAGGACCTCCTGGTGCGCCAGGACGAGGCGGACATCACCGGCCCGGACGCCCTGGACGGGCGCATCCTGTGCTCGGTGGAGGGCTCCACCTCCGCGGAGCGGATCCGGGACGAGCACTCCGGCGTGGAGCTCTACCCCGCCGCCACGTACTCCGAGTGCGTGGAGCTCCTCACCGCCGGCACCGTGGATGCCGTGACCACGGATGACATCATCCTCGCGGGCTTCGCCAACCAGCCGGCCTACGCGGGCCAGCTCAAGGTGGTGGGCAACACCTTCTCCACCGAGAACTACGGCGTGGGCCTGCCGAAGGGTTCCACCGAGCTGTGCGAGCAGGTCAACGAGGCGATCGCCGAGATGATCTCCTCCGGCCTCTGGGACGAGGCCCTCGCGCAGAACGCGGGAGCGGACTACAAGTACAACACCGAGTCCAACCCGCCGACGCCGATGGAGTGCCAGTAGCACTAGTGGTGGTGGGGCCCGCGCGCTGCGGGCCCCA
>CAZTOM010000396.1:0-374 GCA_964615555.1 uncultured Actinomycetaceae bacterium | reverse complement strand
GGCACACAACGAACACCCCCGAGACCACCCCGCGGGGCGCTTGGGTGTGCCTGGTGCTTTGGGGGTGGGGGGGCCCGCGCGGGGGGGCCCCCACCCGCCTGCTGGAGGAAGGTGAGTGCATGGGCGAACTGTTCGCCAACTACGACATCCTGGGTGCGTTCTGGACCACGCTCCAGTTGACGTTCTTCTCCGCGATCGGCTCGCTCGTTTTGGGTACGATCCTCGCGATCATGCGGGTCTCCCCCGCCGCGAGCCTGCGCTCGGCCGCCACCATCTACGTGGACCTCTTCCGCAACACCCCGCTCACCCTCATCATCCTGGGTGCCTCGCTCGGCCTGGGGGGCCAGCTCGGCGTGGTGCTCGCCCCGCCTGGC
>CAZTOM010000395.1:0-1694 GCA_964615555.1 uncultured Actinomycetaceae bacterium | reverse complement strand
CGCCGGGCACCTCGACGGGGTACTGCATGGCGAGGAAGAGGCCGGCGCGGGCGCGCTCGTCCACACTCATCTCGAGCACGTCCTCGCCGTCCAGGAGGATCTCACCGGAGGTCACCTCGTACTTGGGGTGGCCGGCGATCGTGTAGGCGAGGGTGGACTTGCCGGAGCCGTTGGGGCCCATCACGGCGTGGATCTCACCGGAGTTGATGGTCAGGGAGACGCCGCGGAGGATCTGCTTGGGGCCCTCGGGGGTCTCGATCTGGACGTGGAGGTCCTTGATTTCCAGGGTGGACATGTTCTCGTGTGGTTCCTTACTTCTCTAGGGCGTGGGAGTGGGCGGGGCGACGTCGACCAGCACGTTCGTGCCGTCGATGGTCACGGGGTAGACGTTGACGGGGCGGGTGGCCGGCAGCGAGGTGGGCTTGCCGGTGAGGAGGTTGAACGCGGATCCGTGCTTCCAGCACTCGATCGTGCAGTCCCACACCTCTCCATCGGCGAGCGAGATGTCCTCGTGGCTGCACAGTTCGTCGAGCGCGTGGAAGTTCCCGTCCTCGTCACGGACGAGCACGATGCTCACGCCGTCCACCACGTGGGCGGACGCCTCGCCGGGGGCGAGGTCGGTAACGGCGGCCACCACGGTCACAGGGCGTGTCCCTCCAGTTCCTGCTCGATGAGGGCCATCAGGCGCTCCTCCACCTCGGGGATCCCGATCTGGCGGATGAGGGACTTGAAGAAGCCGCGGACCACGAGCTTGCGGGCCTCCGCCTCCGGGACGCCGCGCGACTGCAGGTAGAACAGCTGCTCGTCGTCGAAGCGGCCGGTGGCCGAGGCGTGGCCGGCGCCCTCGATCTCACCGGTCTCGATCTCCAGGTTCGGCACGGAGTCCGCGCGCGCACCCTCGGTGAGGATCAGGTTCCGGTTGAGCTCGTAGGTGTCCGTGCCCTCGGCGGCCACGCCGATCAGCACGTCCCCGATCCACACCGCGTGCGCGTCCTCACCCTGCAGGGCGCCCTTGTAGGTGACCCGCGAGATGCAGTTCGGCGTGGTGTGGTTGATGTAGGTCTGGTGCTCGTGGTGCTGGCCGGAGTCTGTGTAGTACAGGCCCAGCAACTCCGCGTCCCCACGGGGGCCGGCGTAGTAGGCGTTGTTGGTCAGGCGGACGGCCTTGCCGCCGAGCGTCACGTTGATGTGGCGGTAGGTGGCGTCCTCCCCCACGGCGGCCTCGTGCTGGCCCACGTGCACGGCCTGCGTGTCCCACAGCTGCAGGGAGACCACGGTGAGCTTGGCCCGCTCCCCCACGATGATCTCCACGTTGCCGGCGTGGATGCCACCGCCGCCGTGCTCGAAGACCACCATGGCCGTGGAGTCGGCCTCGGCCTCCACCACGTAGTGGGCGTTGGAGCGGCGACCTGGGGTGCCCGTGACGGTCACGCGCACCGGCTCGGAGAGCTCCTGGCCGGCGGGGATGCGGATGTGGAGCGCCTCAGGGGTGTTCGCGGAGGCCACGGCGGCCGGGCGGTAGCCCGGGACCAGGACGGTGCCGCGCGGGGCCTGGCCGGGGGCCAGCGTGGGCATCTCCGGCGTGCCGGCGAGCTCCACCTCGTAGGAAGCGGCGAGCGCGTCGTCGTCGTCCTGGGTGGGGGTGTTCTCGAGCGCCGGGGCGAGGTCGGTGAGGCGGGAGAAGCGCCACTCCT
>CAZTOM010000394.1:0-1696 GCA_964615555.1 uncultured Actinomycetaceae bacterium | reverse complement strand
AACTACAAGTACCCCGAGGGCTTCGACCCGGAGACCAACGAGTGGATCGAGGGCTACGAGGCCCAGCGCGAGGCCTGGGAGGCGCAGTACGCCGCCGCCCAGGAGCGCTGGATGGCCCACAAGGCCCAGGTTGCCGCCGCGATGGAGGCCGAGGCCGAGTCCGCGGACGCCGACATCGATGCCGCCGCGTCCTACAGCTCCTCCGGTGAGGCCACCGAGGGCACCCTTGCCTCCGACGAGGCGCTGGCCGCCTTGCGTGAGAAGCTCACCGGTCACTGATCGGACCAGGAGTTGAGGAAGGCCCGTCCCGTAGGGGGCGGGCCTTCCGCTTTCCCGACGGCGCCGCTCGCCTGCCGACCGCGCCTACCCCCGGGTGGGTGGTCCGATTCGGACCGCTACCGGGTGGCCCCGGCGCGCCTTCCGTAGCATGGAGGGATGCGTGTACTGGTGACCGGGTTCGGACCGTTTCCCGGGGTCCCTGACAACCCCTCTGCGGCCGCCGTCCGGGTGCTGCAGCGGCGGGCCGACGCGGGCGGGTTCGACTTCGAGCTTGCCACCGAGGTGCTGCCCGTGGACTTCTCGGCGATCCCCGGGCGGCTGCGCGAGCTCATCGCGGACCTGGAGCCGGACCTCGCCATCGCCACCGGGGTGGACACGGGCGCGAGCGCGGTCACGGTGGAGCGGGTGGCCATCAACCTGGTGGACGCCCGGGTGCCGGACTCCTCCGGCGCGCAGCCCACGGACAGGCCCGTGGTGGCCGGCGGACCGGTCGGGTACCTCGCCACCCTGCCCGTGAAGGCCGTGCGGCGGGCGATCGAGGGAGCGGGGGTGCCGGCCGAGCTCTCGCTGTCCGCCGGAACCTACGGCTGCAACGCCGCGATGTACGCCGTACTCCACTGGGCAACTCCGGGGATGCGGGCCGGGTTCCTGCACGTCCCCGCAGCGGACACCCTGGGCGCCGAGCAGGCGGCGGACGCAATTGTTGCGGCGATCCGGGCGGCCGCAACGCACCAGACGGACCTGGACGACGTGGGAGGGGAGATCGCATGAAGGTGGGACTCACGGGTGGAATCGGCTCGGGCAAGTCCACGGTGGCCGGGATGCTCGCAGACCTTGGCGCCCACGTGGTGGACGCGGACCAGATCGCACGCGAGGTGGTGGCACCCGGCACCCCCGGCCTGGACGCCGTCGCGGAGGCCTTCCCGGGCGTGGTGAGCGACGGGGAGCTCGACAGGGCCGCACTGGCAGACATCGTCTTCGCGGACCGGGGTGAGCTGGAGCGCCTCGAGGCGATCACGCACCCCCTCATACGGCAGGGGATCCGGACGCGGCTGGACGCGGCGCGGGAGGGCGAGGTGGTCGTCGTCGACCTGCCCCTCCTTGTGGAGAAGGGTTGGGGGGACGACTTCGACGTGGTGGTGGCCGTGGGCGCGGACGCAGACGTGCGCCGGGAGCGCCTGCGCGAGACGCGCGGGATGAGCACCCGGCAGGTGGACGAGCGCATGGCCGCCCAGGCGAGCGACGAGGAACGGCGCGCCGCGGCGGACATGTGCCTCCAGAACGACGGCACGGTGGGGGAGCTCACCGCCGCCGTGGCCGAGCTGTGGACGTGGCTGACAGAGGCCGCGGCCCAGCAGCAGGGTGCCCGCTGACGGGCTCAGAGCACGGCGCGTGCGGACGGGCTCAGAGCACGGCG
>CAZTOM010000393.1:0-1697 GCA_964615555.1 uncultured Actinomycetaceae bacterium | reverse complement strand
ATTCCTCTCTGAAACCAAGGCCTGTGCAAGACATCCCAAAATGCGGCTGATAACAGGCTCTTGGGACATTGGGTGGGGAGTGAGGCGCGCGGGGTGGGTTGAGGGGGGTGTGGGTCGAGGTCCCCGATGATCGGTAGCGACCAAGCAAACCGATTTCTTCGGAGACCTCGACGATGTCCAACCCTACGGGGTGCGTGCCCGCGCCCACCACTGCCCCTTGTCACCGCTGCGACACTCTCCTGGGGGTGGAGGGGGTCCACGTGGAGGCCGTGGAGCGGGACGAGCAGGTGATGACCGTGACGGTGTCCACCCCGGCCCAGTTGATGGGCTGCCCAACGTGTGGGGTGGTCTCCCCGAGTCGGGGCCGGCGACGCCGGGTGCTACGCGATATCCCGGCAGGTGGTATCCCGGTGCGGCTCGTGTGGCGGCAACGCATCTGGCGGTGCCCCGACCCGGGCTGCGCGCGGGGCGTGTTCGCGGAGCAGGTCCCCGCCCTGGTCGCCGCGCGGGCCTCGATCACGGCCCGGGCGATCAGGTGGGCGATCGGTCAGCTCCGCCGCGAGCACGCCACCATCCTGGGCCTGTCCCGCCAGCTCGGGGTGGCGTGGAAGACGCTGTGGCGGGCGGTGAAACCACAGCTGGAACGCCTGGCGGCCGAGGAGTCCCGCTTCCACGGTGTGACGAGCCTGGGGGTGGACGAACACATCTGGCACCACGTCTCCACCCGCACACGCGGCCCGAAGGAACTGACCGGGATGGTGGACCTGACCCGTGACGCGAAGGGCCGCGTCCACGCCCGGCTGCTCGACCTGGTCCCCGGCCGGTCCGGGCAGGTCCTGAAGGACTGGCTCGAGGAACGCGGGACAGCCTTCCGTGCCGGTATCAAGATCGCGGCCCTGGACCCGTTCGCCGGCTACAAGACCGCCCTGGACGACAAACTCGAAGACGCCACCGCCGTCCTGGACGCCTTCCACGTCGTCAAACTCGGAACCCAGGCCGTGGACGAGGTCCGCCGCCGCGTCCAACAGGCCACCTGCGGCCACCGCGGCCGCAAGGGCGACCCCCTCTACGGCATCCAACGATTGCTACGAGCCGGGGCCGAGAACCTCACCGACCGGCAACTCAACCGCCTCGCCACCGCCATCGAAGCCGATCCCGCCCACCACGAGGTCTACATCGCCTGGATATGCGCCCAAGACCTCCGCGCCGCCTACCGCAGCCGCGACCTGAATGAAGGCCGCAGAAAGGCCGAGAAGATCCTCACCGCCCTCCCCACCAGCCCGATCCCCGAGATCGCCCGCCTCGGACGCACCCTCCGCCGCTGGAAGAACGCCTTCCTCGCCTACTTCACCACCCAACGCTCCAACAACGGCGGCACCGAGAGCATCAACGGCATCATCGAACTCCACCGCCGCCTCGCCCGCGGCTACCGCAACCCCGACAACTACCGCCTCCGCATGCTCCTCGCCGCCGGCGGCCTCACACCCTGAACCCCACCCAATGTCCCAAGAGCCCCTTTATGGGTGCTCCCTCGCCTCGTCTCCTGACCTCTCCCCGGACTCCCTCCCGCTCTTCCGGCCCCCTTGCGGAAAGTGTGTCGCACCTCACAGTCGCGCATGATGTTCGAACAGGTGTTCGTGTCAGGGGTCGTCTCTAGCGTGGGGGTTATGCGCAGCGGTCGGGCACTGGTTTCGACG
>CAZTOM010000392.1:0-1700 GCA_964615555.1 uncultured Actinomycetaceae bacterium | reverse complement strand
GAGACCGTGGACTTGGACAGGCCAGCGTGGCGGGCCACGTCCACGATCGTGGGCCGGTTCCTCCTCATCAGCTGTGGCGCTCCTGCGTGAGGCGGCGCTCCTGCGTGAGGCGGGGGTCCTGCGTGAGGCGGGGGTCCTGCGTGAGGCGGGGGTCCTGCATGCGGCGGCGTTCCTGCAACTCGTCCAGGAGGGACTCGAGGCCCGGGACGGAGCGTCCGGGAGCCACCGCGAGGTAGCCCGGTTGGTCCACGGGCGCCGTGCCTTCTGGCGCATCCATTGGCAGGTGCGTGGCACTACCTCGGCGAGCCGCACGAGGTGCATGCCCGCAGCGATGTCCCACGGCTGGGTGCGGGTGCCGAACGTCGCGTCCAACCGGCCGAGCGCCACCATGGCGAGCTCGATCGCCCCGGCCCCAATGGAGCGGATCCCACCCACGCGGTCCGAGATCTCCCCGTAGAGGCCGAGGCACCCCTCCCGGTCCCACGCCAGGTCCACCACGTTCGGGAAGGAGGTGGCCACCAGGCACTCCGACTCCGTGCGCTCCACAGACCCACCGAGACGTACAGGGCTCCCAAAGGGCCGCCCGTCGGGGAGGTGGCGCTGCACGTGCGCAACCTGGTCGTCGCCGTAGACCTCCAGTCCGAGCGCGGGCATCCGGACCACGCCCGCCACTGTGGCACCGTCCACCTGTGCGCCGATGGACACGCAGTACAGGGGCAGCCCGGCCGCGAAGTTGGAGGTCCCGTCGATCGGGTCCACGTAGAACGTCACCCGGGCGTCAGCCGAACCCGCGGCCACGCCGCCCTCCTCGCCCACGATCCGGCACCCGGGAACCTGCGCGGCGAGGACCGTGCGCGCGATCTCCTCGCACCGCAGGTCGTGCTCGGTGACGATGTCGTGGAAGTCGCGCTTGAACCCCCGACTCGCGGCCGCCCCGTTGATCGTGAGCAGGTAGTCCGTCACCGCCCCCGCGGCGTCCCGTGCCGCCGCGAGCACCTCCGCCACCCCCACGACGGCGGGCCCACCCCGTGGCCTCGTCCCACCCTGCGCGTGCCCCTCGACGGCGGGCCCACCGCTCTCCGGCACCGTACCGTCTGCGTCCTTCCCGACGGCGGAGCCACCCCTTTCCGGCACCGCACCGCCTGCCACACCTGTGCTGTCCGTACGGGCTTCGCGGAGGCGGGCCAGCAGATCGTGGCCATCGTGCACCACCAGATCGGCGGCCAGGTGCTGGTGATAGGGCACATCGCGCGGACGGGGCACCTCCATGACCACGGTTCTCCCCACGCCTGCCCGGGTGGAGGCCACCACATCACGGTCGTACGTGTCGCCCACGTACCAGACCTCCGCCGGATTGAGCCCAATGGCGCGGGCAGCCCGGGTGATCAGGGCCGGGTTCGGTTTCCGGACGCCGGCCTCGTCGGAGTAGACCTCGGCAGAGATGAGGTGGGAGAGCCCCACAGAAGCGAGGTACTCCCGGTGGACCTGACCGTTCAGGGCGTTCGACGCGACGGCTACCGGAATACCGTGGGCCGCGCAGTACTCGAGCAGCTCGGGGATCCCGTCCCGCACCGTGCGCGACTGGCGGTGCAGGCCTTGGATGCGGCAGAGCTCGGTGGCCTCGCGGACCACGGCCTCCCACGCGGCACCCGGCCAGTCCGCCGCAATGAAGTGCCCCCAGTACTCCGCGGCCGTGAGCT
>CAZTOM010000391.1:0-1703 GCA_964615555.1 uncultured Actinomycetaceae bacterium | reverse complement strand
GCGGGCGTCCTTCGCTGCGATCGAGATGTCCGCGAGGAGGCCGGCGGCCAGCCCGGCACCCACAGCCGGACCTTGCATCGCGGAGACGATTGGCTTGGAGCAGTTGATCACGTTGTAGACGAGGTCCCGCGCCTCCTTCCACACACGGGTGAGCACATCGAAGCTCTCCGACATGTCCTTCACAAGCTCAAGATCCCCGCCAGCGGAGAAGGCGCCGTTGGAGCCAGTCAGAATCACGGCGTCTACGTGGTCGTCAGCATCGATGTCGAGCCAGATGTTGGCGAGTTCCCGGTGCATGCCGGCGTGGGCGGCGTTCAGCCGGCCGGGCGAATGCATCATCACCTGGAGGATTCCGGGCTCCACCATTTCGAGCAGCAGGTGCTCGTAGGCGTCATAGCGAGACATGGGCTTCTCCATTTCCGTTGAGTGAGTTAGCCCCCGTGGCGCGGGGCGAGGTGGCGGCCAGAGGCCGGTAGGTGATCGTTGGTGAGCAGAGAGATCCCCGCAGCGGCGCGGCGCCGTAGCCACGTGGAGGCCTCGTACCGCGAGTCTGACGTCGAATCGTGGATCCCGTCGAGGATACGGACAATTTGCTGAGGCCCCACCTGGTCCCCCCAAGCGAGCGGACCATGCGGGTAGCGGAGGCCCAGCTCCACGGCTCGGTCGATGTCCGCGGGGGCGGCGATGCCGTACTGGGCGATCACAGTTCCAAGGTTGACCACGGCGGCGAGGAGTCTCTGCGCGATGAATCCCGCGGACTCGTTGATAATGATCACGGGAGCAACGGACTCCAACGCTTCGACCGCTACTTCGACAGCGTCGGCTGGAGCTCCCGGCGGGACCATCACCGTGAGGACTGCGGGATCCGGGATAGACGTGTCCACGCCGATCACGTTCGGGTAGGGCAACTCGTGCTCACGGGAGTATGTGAGGAGATCCTGGCCAAGCGGGTCAACGAGCGTAAGTTCCGGGTCCTCGGAGGGTTCTAATCCCGCCGAGCTCACCAGATTGTGGAGCGTTTCGCTCCCGGCCATAGCAAGGCGTGGAAGCCTACGGTCATCCTCCGGCGGGGTGTGCTCCTCCGATGTGGTCTCAGCCGCGTCGTCGTAGGAATAGAAGCCCCCGCCGGACTTGCGGCCGAGCCGGCCCGCCTCAAAGAGATAGCGGTGGATCCACGTAGTACGTAGACGGGGATCACCGAAGTGGTGGGAGAAAAGGTTGTCCGTGACGGGGAAGTTCACGTCCATGCCCGTGAGGTCCATGAGTTCGAACGGACCGAGGCGGAAGCCGAGGACCTCGCGGGCGATGCGGTCCACCTGGTCGATGGTGGCGATATTGTCCCGGAGGATCGCGAGCGCCTCGGTATTGAGGGCGCGGCCGGCGAGGTTGACGAGGAAGCCAGGGGAATCGAGGACCTCGATGCCCACCTTGCCGATCGATTCAACGAAGTCCTTGGCCTTCTGGACCGTGGCGGGATCATTGCCGGGACGGGTGACTACCTCAACGAGCTTCATCGCCGGAACCGGGTTGAAGAAGTGGAGGCCGATGAGGCGGTTCGGGTCCGCCATTCCGGTCGCAATCGCTCCGATCGCAAGGGAGGAGGTATTGGAAGCGAGAACCGCATCAGGTTTAGCCGTCTCCTCAAGCTCGGAGAAGGTGGCCTGCTTGATGGCCAGGTCCTCGATGAGTGCCTCGACGATCAC
>CAZTOM010000390.1:0-1708 GCA_964615555.1 uncultured Actinomycetaceae bacterium | reverse complement strand
CAGATGTCAACGTTCTGTTCCGACATGTCAGTTCCTTCTCTCGATACGTGAGCGCCGGCGGTCGCGGATCAGGTGCTGCCCCGCACTACCAGCTCTGGAGTCAGTAATTCGTCCGGGGCATGCCCGCCGGACATGCGCCTCACCAGCAGTTCCACCGTACGCGCTCCAAGGTTGTCGAAGGGTTGGCGGACCGTGGTGAGGGGAGGGTTGTAATAGGCAGAACCGAGCACGTCGTCGAATCCGGCCACTGCAACGTCTAGGGGGACGCGGACACCGCGCTCCGCGCAAAGCCGCAGCGCACCTAACGCCATGTAGTCATTGGATGCGAAGATAGCGTCGGCTCCAGCCTGAAGCAGCTTCGCCGCCCCCTCGTACCCGGATTCTGGCGCCCAGTCACCTCGGTAGTAGAGCTCCGGGTCACCGCCGGTTAGCTCCACCCAAACTTGCCGTCGCAAATCGGCGTCGAGCCAGCCCTCGGGACCCGAAATGTGCCCAATCCTGCTCCGCCCCGAGGCGACCAGGTGGCGGAGGACCACTTCGGCTCCTCCTCTCTGGTCGATCGTGACGGAGACCAGGTCCTCGCTTTCTCCCTCGTCTCCGCGCACGAGCACCACCGGTAGGCGGCTTGCAGCAAGTGTGGCTGCGGCAACGTGGAGCGTGCTGTTGCCCATCACAATGAGTCCCTCGACACGCTCCGAGCGAAGTGAGCGCAGCACTGCGCCGTGGGCGGCCTCTTCGTTCTTCCCGTCAGGGAGCACCACCGTGCGTACTTGATACCCAGCTCTACGGGCAGCCCCTTCGACGCCGGTGCGCAGGAGGATCTGCCCGAGGACCTCGGAGCCAGTGTCGATGAGGCCAATGAGCCTGGAACGGTTGGTGGCCAACCCGTGTGCGAGGGGGCTTCGCTCGTACCCGAGTGCCTCGATCGCCGACCGGACTTTGCGCATGGTAGCTGGCCCCACCGTGTCGGGTGTATTCAGTGCCCGGGAGACGGTCTGGTGGGAGACGCCGGCGACCCTCGCCACGTCTCGGATCGTCGGGGCACCGCTCCCCCTGCCCACGCTCATGGGACCCGTCCACCTTCCTCTCAGACCGAATGCTGGGGTGCCCCCCAGGCGCTCCCCGGATGCCCGTGGGGCCGCGGGGGCAATTCCACCGCGGCCCCACCCAGTGGTGGGTTATCAGAGGTGCTCGTCCACGTTGCTGGCGTCGATCACCAGCACGTCGACGGGCTGCTCAGCCTCGATGGACTCGCCCTGTGCTACGAGGACTGCCTGTTCGATGCCCATCTGCCCCATGAGGGCGGACTGCTGGGCGATCGTCGCCACCAGGGTTCCGTCCTTCACTGCCTGCACGGCGTCGGCTCCGCCGTCGATTCCGATGGTGAGGGTATCACCCGTGCGGTTCGCCGCCGCGATGGCCTCGATCGCGCCAAGCGCCATTTCGTCGTTCATCGAGAGGAACGCAGTGAGATCGGGGTTCGCCTGAAGCAGGTTCTGCGCCACCGTCAGGCCTTCATTGCGCTGGTAGTTGGCGGTCTGGGTAGCCACCACCTCGATGTCTGGATACTCGGCGAGGACGTTCTCAAAGCCCGTACCGCGGTCGACCGCTGAGGAAGCGCCCGGGACACCCTCGAGGATCGCAATCGTGCCCGAACCGCCCATAGCCTCAAAGAGGGTTCGAGCGGTGACCTCGCCTGCCGTCACGT
>CAZTOM010000389.1:0-1713 GCA_964615555.1 uncultured Actinomycetaceae bacterium | reverse complement strand
CCTGCGCGGGTTGCGGGAGTGGCGCACGCGCATCCGCGGGGACATCAACTCCTACAACTCCACCTACCCGGAGGGTGCGGACCTCTCGCTCGGGGACCGGTGGGACCGGTACTGGGCGCGGAAGGGCATCCAGGACGACATCCACAGCCTGGGGGTGTCCTTCGAACTGGCCGAGGAGCGGCTCGAACGGGCGCTCTCGACCAACGCGCTCACCGCGCCCCCCGTGGTGCCGCTGCACTTCCCGGGAGGCGGCGACCGGTTCGACCGCGCCCAGGCGAGCGCGCTCGTGGATGCGCTGGTGAAGGGAACCTCCCAGGACCCGATCGCCGACTACCGGAAGCTGCTGGCCCTGCTCGAGGACATGAGTCCCGAGGACATCGCGCAGCTCGCCCGCGAGAACCCCAACATGGTGCTCGTGGTCCCGCCCACGGGAGCGGACGCCGGGCGGAACCGGAAGTGGTGGGACGCACTCAGCCGGAAGCCCGGGGGCGAGGAACTCCAGGCAGCGCTCAAGGAGCACGCATCCTCGCTGATCGGAAACATGGAGGGCCTCACCTACGAGGACCGCAACGAGGCGAACCGGCGAACGCTCGAGATCGTGCTGCAGCGGGTGCAGGAGCAGAAGAACGGAATCCGGGACTGGGGCTACACCTCCAAGCAGATCCAGGCGTACGAGAACCTCCAGCAGACCCTCGAGAGCGGGCGTGCCCGCCAGGCGGGATCCGGGACCGAGATCGGGCTGCTGGCGTTCGACTCGATCGGGGTGGACGGCGAGCCGCTCGCGGCCATCGCGATCGGCAACCCGGACCGGGCCACACACCAGTCCTGGTACATCCCCGGGATGGGCAGCTCCCTGGAGCGCAACATCGGCGGTGTCTATGGAGACGCCGAGTCCATCTGGAACAAGCAACAGGAGAGCCTGGGGGCGCACGAGTCGAACAGCATGGTGGTGTGGATGGGATATGACGCCCCCAAGATGGCTCCCAGCACCGAGGTCCTGCGCTCCACCCACGCCCGGGAGGGCGGCGTGCTGCTCACCGATGCCCTGAACGGGATGAACGTGGCGAACACCCACCGGAGCGGGCCGATGCCCTACACCTCCGTGACCGCCCACTCCTACGGCACCACCACAGCCACCTACGCGCTCGCCAACATCGACTTCAAGGTCAACTCAGCGGTGTACTTCGGCTCGGCGGGACTGGACAAGGCCGCCGCCTCCACCGCGGATGGGCTCCAGGTGCTTCCCGACCCCCGCACCGATCGTCCTGCCGTGTACGCCGGAACCGCGATGAGGGACAACGTGGCGCGGATCCCCACAGTGCTCAGCTCGCAGGAGGGATGGTCCACGCCGCGGTACAGCCCCACGGGCGAGAGGTTCGGCGGCAACGTCTTCCAGGTGGACGGCGAGGACCGCGGCGCGGGCGTCAGCGGCCACGAAGCGCGCAAGGGAGACCGGCGCGGCTACCTGGATGAGGGAACCCAGTCACTGGACTCGATCGCGCGGCTCTCGGTTGGACGCGGGGATGACATCCCCCTCTATGACGAGGGCGAGCGAGACTACCTTGAGTACGTGACAGTAACCGCGCCGCACGCGACCCCAGCTCCGCCGCCTGAGAGGATCGACCGGTGAGCACCTTTATCCCGCCGGACGGCACCCCACCAGCGGACGGCGCCCTGCCCGTCCCGGGCGATCCGACTGCGGCGGAATTACTG
>CAZTOM010000388.1:0-1714 GCA_964615555.1 uncultured Actinomycetaceae bacterium | reverse complement strand
CCGAGGGAACCATCGAGCAGTTGCGCGAGACGGAGACGATGCAGGTCCACGTCCGCGTGGACGGCGCCCCGGAGCGCTGGTTCGAGTCGGTGCCCGGGGTGTCCCTCGTGAGCGGTTCGGGCGGAGACGTGGTGCTGGCCTACCCGAGTGGAGACACGTCGGCGGAGCAGGCGGTGCTGGCAGCCGCGGGTGCGGCCGGGACCGTGCGCGAGTTCGCGCCCGTGCGCCCACGCCTCCAGGACCTCTTCCGGCACGTGGTGACCTCCGACGAGGACGCGGCTGAGGCCGCGGGTCCGGATGGAACCGGTGGACCTGGCGGGGCCGGCAACGGGGAGGTGGCGGCATGAGGGAGCTCATCCTTGTTGCGCGCCGCGAGATGCGCTCCGCCATGGGGCGGCGCTCCTTCGTGGTCTCGACGGCGATCATGCTGGTGGCGATCGTCGCTGCCGCGTTCATCGCGGCGTTCTTCATCAACCGCCACCAGGAGTCCACGGCCGTCACGAACGTGGGCGTCTCCCAGGAGTTTGTAGAGATCGGGCCCGTGGTGCAGGCGATGGGTGCCGCATCGGACAGGACCATCGAGATCATCGAGGTGGACGCGGACGCCGCGGACGCCGAGCTCATCGACGGGGACCTGGACGCCTGGCTCGGCGGGGACCTGGCAAACAGCGAACTGCGTTTCCAGTCCGCCCCCGGGGACATGGAGCTCATGCAGCTCATCTACGGCGCCGTGAACTCCCACGTCCTGGGGCTCGAGATCACGGAACTCGGCGGGGATCCCGCCCAGGTGATGGGCTCCGTGGCCTCCTCCATCCCGGAGCTGACGTTCGCAGAGGACAACCTCGGGGTGGGCACGGACTTCTCCAAGCTCGCCGTGGCGTGGGCAATGCTCGCGCTCCTCTTCTTCGGGATCGTGAGCTCGGGCGCCATGATCTCCATGGGCGTGGTGGAGGAGAAGGCCTCCCGCGTGGTGGAGGTCCTGCTCGCCACCATCAACCCAACCCAGTTGTTCGCAGGCAAGGTGCTCGGGATCGGGATCATGGCACTCGGCCAGATCCTGCTGTACGCAGTAGCAGGCGTGGGCGCCGCAGCCGCAGCCGGGCTGCTGGAGAACGTGACCGTGCCGATCGGACCGCAGTTGCTCTGGCTGGTGATCTGGTTCCTTATGGGCTACTTCATGTTCGTGGTGCTGTGGGGCGGCCTGTCCGCCCTCGCGGCCCGGCAGGAGGACGTGGGAGCCGTCACGGCGCCCATGATGTTCCTCCTCTTCATCCCCTTCTACACGGCCATGTACCTGCCCACGAACGCCCCCAACTCCACCGCCTCCGAGATCACCTCCATGGCCCCCTTCATGGCGCCGTTCGTGATGCCGGTGCGGCAGGTGTTCGTGGACGTGCCGCTGTGGCAGCTCGCCGTGGCAGTGGGGGTCTCCCTGCTGACGATCGTGGCGACCGTGTGGCTCGCCGCGAAGGTCTACCACCGGGGCGTGCTGCACACCGGCAGCCGACTGAAGCTGAGCGAGGCGCTGCGCCGGAGGTAGGCGTTCGTAGCGGGTCGCAGGCTCGAGGCAACGCGCTGCGCCGGCGGTCGGTGGCGCGGCTACTGGCGCGGCTCCCCCAACCCCCACGCCCCGCAACCATCTCGACGTCAAGTAAAATCTCTCGATGTCGAGTAAAATGTCCGGCATGGCTGGAGCAGGGCAGGACGAGGTGGA
>CAZTOM010000387.1:0-1714 GCA_964615555.1 uncultured Actinomycetaceae bacterium | reverse complement strand
CCTATTCTGTTTGTGATGGATATTCCCACAAAATGGGAAGAGTTCCGGATCCAATGCCCGGAGATCCCGGGCCGCGGGATGGGCCCGCCAAGGAGTGCGTCCAATGAGGGGCGCGCGAAGGGGTGAGTGACGTTGGAATTCCTGATCTACACGATGTGCGCCGTGGCGGCGTTCCTCGTGATCTTCAAGCCCAAGCAGGAGAAGTGGGCGTTCGGGCTACTGAGCGGCTCGTTCGCTATCGCTTTCCTGATGTACATGATCGCGGTGAGCTCCTCGTGGGTCCCGCCGGTCAACCTGTGATGCGGGAGGGGTGACAAGACGTGTCAACACCAACTACTGATCACGAGCCGCGGACCTCCCAACCCCCCGAGCGACAACACTCCACCTGGATGGGGCAGGTCTTCAGCGAACGGGTCTTCAACGTGGCGGTCGCTGTAGCGGCTCTCCTCATCATGGCCCTGCCGGTCGGTCTCGCCACAATCTATCTGGGGTTTATCAAGGGGGAATCCCCCTGCACGCTCTGTGCCTACGAGCGGTTTGGCATGGTGGTGGTCGCAGTATTGGCCCTGCTGATTCTCCGGTACGGACCCCACCGAAAGTACATCTTCACGCTGGGAATGGCAGCATTCTTCTTCCTTTACACCACGTTCTGGCACTGGAGTATCGACTCCATGACCGAGCGTATGCAGGGATTCTGCGAGGCAATGTTCGGGGCGCACACATACACGTGGGGCGTCTTCGTATTCTGGGTAGTGATCGCAGCTGCAGCTATCGGCCTCCTGTGGATCGGTTACGACCCCAAGCTTCGCTCAGAGTTCGGTGCCCGGGAGCTTGTCATAAAGCCGCTGAACTCTCTCTCGATGATCTCGGGTGTCATCGTGTTCGTCCTCATTTGCCTGAACTCACTCCAGTTCCTGCTGCTGAACGGCCCACCCCCGTTCACAGGCACTGGTCAACCCCCACGATTCACTCTCGACGTGGGCAAGGCCTCGCAGAACTGGACCCTGGGAATCTGGAACCGGGTGCGCGTGCCTACGCTGCACCGCATCACTCCCCCGATGGTCCATGTTCCTGGTGTTCACTCGGTGGAAGACCTGAGCATGGGCGATCCAGGCTCTGCGCCGCTCCCAACAGACGGAACAATTGAGATTCTCGGACAGACAGAGCTCGGCTTCGATGCCGTTGGGCCATTCGATGGCCGTGCTGGCGGGATCGCCTACGACCAAGAGACCGGCGTTTTTGGCATCGTGTCTACCGGGGGTGGCGTGTATTTCGTGGAGGATGACTTCAGCACGGTGCAGTCGAGCGCGATCATCGACACCGTCAACGGCTACAACATCTCCATCACGACGGACGCGATGTTCGTGGGTCCGGAACAGCTCGCGGGGATGGCCTGGAACAAGACGATCTATGGTGCCGAGCGGGTGGGTCACGGTGAATTCGATGAGTTCCTGCAATGGAAAGAGTATCGCGAAACCACGGGCGACCTCGCCCCACTCTTCGGATCCAAGAACAACCTGCCGCTGCAGACAGTTCGGGGCACTGCCGCATACACGCTCAGCGCGGCGATGGACCACGACTCTGGGCTGTATTCCGTGGTCACTGTTCCCTCACCGCAGGTCCCTGAGATCGTGATCACGCAGTTTGGGCCGGACAACCTGTTGGCCCGCGAGAACGTCCTCACCTCCGCCACCGACGCGGAACTCGACCTCTC
>CAZTOM010000386.1:0-1732 GCA_964615555.1 uncultured Actinomycetaceae bacterium | reverse complement strand
AGGCGCAGAACCCGAAGGCGCAGAGCCCAGTGGCACAGAGCCGCCCCCCACGCCCTTCCACAACCTGGACGACTACATCTCCCTCCCGCGCGTGAACGCGCTCGCCGCCTCCCCGGATGGCTCGCGGATCGTGGCCGCGGTGGGTGCCCTGAACAAGGACGCCACCAAGTGGGTCACCAACCTTTGGTCCATCGATCCCGAGGGCGGCGCTCCCGTCCGCCTCACCCGCGGCGCCAAGGGCGAGTCCACCGTGGCGTTCACCCCGAACGGGGACCTACTGTTCGTGGCCGCACGCCCAGGGGAGAAGGACGAGGACGATTCCCCCGCCGCCCTGTGGCTCCTCCCCCGCGCCGGCGGTGAGCCGCGCGTGGTGGCGCGGCACCCCGGCGGCATCAGCGGTGTGATCGTGCGCGGGAACACGGCCCTGGTCACCGGCCAGGTGCTCCCCGGCTCCACGGACCTGGACAATGACAAGGAGCGCCGCAAGGCCCGCAAGGACAAGAAGGTCACGGCGATCCTCCACACCCGCTACCCGGTGCGTCACTGGGACGCGGACCTGGGCCCGGAGGAGACCCGCTTCTACGTGGCCGACCTCACCGACCTCACCGAGGCCCGCGCCGGCGCCGAGGACCCCACCCTCACCCTGAGGGACATCACCGCGGACGCCGGCCCCTCGCTGCAGCACGCCAGCCCGGACCTCGCGTGGGACGGCAGCTTCGTGGTGAGCGAGTGGACCCGCTACGAGCCCAGGGGCGACCAGCGCGCCGCACTCGTCCGGATCGACACCGCCACCGGCGAGCGCACCTTCCTCGTGGACGAGCCCCGCCTGGACGCCGAGGAGCCGCGCATCGCCCCGGACGGCCGCTCCCTCGCCTACGTGCGCAGCGAACTGCCCACCCCAGAGCAGGCCCCGCGCCCCCGCCTCATGCTCCGCGATCTCACCAGCGGCACCGAGCGCGAACTACTGGGCGGCTGGGACAACTGGCCCGGCTCGCTACAGTGGCTCCCCTCCGGTGAGGGGCTCATCATGGCGGCGGACAACCAGGGCCGCAGCCCCCTCTTCTACGTCCCTGCCGACGGCGGCGCCCCCGTTGGCACCACCACCTCGCCGGCTCAGGGCACCACCACCTCGCCGGCCCAGGGCACCACCACCCCCGCTGGCTCCGGCGTCCCGGTCCGCCTCACCGAGGACGGCGCCTACTCCAACCTCACCGTCACCGAGGACGGAACCACCGTCTACGCCCTGCGCACCAGCTACGAGTACCCGAACGAACCGGTGCGCGTCTCCCTCACCGGCGTGACGGACCCCGGCTTCCGGGAAGGCACCGCCACGGTGACAACCCTGGACTCGCCGTCGGAGAGGCCGAAGCTGCCCGGGACGCTGACGGAGATCGAGACCACCGCGGAGGACGGCGCCCGCGTGCGCGCATTCCTGGCGCTCCCGGCAGGCGCGGGCGCGGAGAGCCCCGCCCCGCTGCTGCTGTGGATCCACGGTGGGCCGCTCGGCTCGTGGAACGCGTGGAGCTGGCGGTGGAACCCGTGGAACATGGTGGCCGCCGGCTACGCGGTGCTGCTGCCGGACCCAGCGCTGTCCACCGGGTACGGGCAGGAGTTCATCCAGCGCGGCTGGGGATCGTGGGGGCACAAGCCGTACACGGACCTGATGTCCATCACGGACACCGCCACCGCGCGGGAGGACATCGATTCCGGGCGCACCGCCGCGATGGGCGGC
>CAZTOM010000385.1:1361-1733 GCA_964615555.1 uncultured Actinomycetaceae bacterium | reverse complement strand
CATGGGGTTGTGGATCCAGGCCGCCGCGGCAAAAGGCATGACCCCCACATTCTCGTGGCCGAGGTCGACGAGGTATCGACCAATTGAGGCAGCGTCTGTCGTGACAACATGATCGAAGAGACGTGCGGCATCGATGAAGTCCTCGTAGTGGACCGGGTCTTCCTTGTTCCAGAAGACGGTCGGGATATCCCGCCCCCGGCACCACGCGACGAGTTCCCGCAGCGCAGGCGAAGGGGCCTTCGAGCCCGTCAGTTGATACTGCCAGGCACCTTTGTTGCCGTTCCAGGCTGACTCGACAAAGAGCATGTCGAGCTGAGAGTCAGCCACCTGCTCCCGCCACGTGGTGGGGATGAGCTGGATCTGCTGCCACTC
>CAZTOM010000385.1:0-1351 GCA_964615555.1 uncultured Actinomycetaceae bacterium | reverse complement strand
CTCCCAACTCAGTGCCAACTCGCTGAAGTCGTCGAGAATCACCCCGACACACAGGTCACGCCGAGGCTCCCTCTCCGGCAGCGGCCAGTCGGGTACCACCCGTCCCCGCTGGGATTGCCGCTCAGCACTGCCGCGGCGACGGCGCAACTGCCGACCGCTGCTCTTCACCCGCTCACGGTGCAACCGAAGCTGACTCAGCCCGCCCTGCCGGAGATGCCACAGCTCCGTACGCCATCGACGCAGCTGATTCATAGAGGCGCTCCTCGCGATGCCTGATTCATAAGATCCGACACTAGCGAAATTGGAGTGTCCCCAGACGTCGGGCATCATGGATGGGTGATGGGACGCCGGATTCGAGGACTCTCCTTGGGCTTCGCGATCGTCGCCATCAACATTCTCCTGGTCGCCGGGCTGGTCCTCGCGACCTCCGCAGGTGAACTGCTGGGCCTCAAGGGCGGCGGCGAGACCCCAACCGAGACGCCGCCCGCTGGGACAAGCCCGAGCACTACCCTGGCACCGCCAACATCCAGACCAACCACCAATGACCCCGTCGCCCAACTCAAGGAACGGTTCGATGACGGGGACTCCCTCAATGTCGTCGTCCTGGGCGACCAGACGGGCACCCACCAGAACGACTGGGTCGGAGCTTGGGTTCGGGACCTCGCGGGGGTGCGGCCCGTGGAGTTCCGCGCGCCAACATCCATCGACCCGACCCGTTATGCGGATCCGGTAAAGGTCGGAACCGAGGAGCCCGGGCCCGGCCAGCGCCTGATCTCGGTGCGGAACGCCAGCATCGTCGGTGCCACACCTCGGTATGCGGCGCCCCGCGTGCACCTCTTCGTGCCCCAGGACACCGATGTCGTCGTGCTCAACTACGGCCGATCCAACACCCCAGATGACATCAAGACCCACCTCGACGAGCTCCACACCGCTCTGACGGAGGAAATCCCGCAGGTACAGATCCGCGTCGTCATCCAGCCCCCCCGACAGGATCGTCAGCCTCCTCTGGACTCAGAAGTGCGGGATTGGGCCACCGCGGCAGACCTCCCCATCATCGACGTGGCCGCCGTCTTCACGCATGAACGTCTCCTCACCGAGACGGTGTCCACCCGGGATCCTCTGAGCGTGAACATCATGGGTGGTCGCATCTGGGCCCGGATCGTCCAGGGCGAGTTATTCGGATCACTGGACGGCGAGGGGACCCCGACCGATCCGGTGGAAGTCACCGCTGAACCCCGGCCAAGCGCCACCATCCCGGAGCAGCCAGTGGTCACGATCCCGCCAACGGCTACACACACAACGAGGCCAATACCTCCACTGGCACCAACGGCACCGCCAGCACCGACCACTA
>CAZTOM010000384.1:0-1738 GCA_964615555.1 uncultured Actinomycetaceae bacterium | reverse complement strand
GGGGTGCCGGCCATCCACTGGTGGCCGGTGGAGCGGGCCAGGTCCACGATCAGCTCGCGCAGGCTCATTCCCTGGTCCACCGACTTGCGGCGGTAGATCTGGTAGCGGGAGCCAAGGCGCGGGTCATCGGAGAACCAGTCCTCCGGGATGGCGTCATCGAAGTCGAGGGAGCTGAGGTCCATTTTGAGGTCCGCGGCCACCTGGTCGCGGCCGTTCTCGAGGTGGACGTGGCGGCCGAGCTCGTCCGCGAGCTCCTTGGCCTCCGCCTCGGTCTCGCCGAGGATCGGGAGGATGCCGGGGAGGATCTTGACCTCCTCGGGGTTGCGGCCCTTGTCCTCCACCATCTTCTTGAACTTGGCGTAGAACTCGATGGAGGGCTCCTTGAGGGGCTGCGCCGTGTAGATGCCGTCACCCACGGAGGAGCCGAGCTCCATGCCGGGGCCGGAGGAACCGGCCTGGAAGAGCATCGGGCGGCCCTGCGGGGAGGGCGGCATGTTGATCGGGCCCTGGATGTCGAAGAACTCACCCTTGTGGTCGATCTTGTGGAGCTTGGTGCGGTCCAGCCACTCGCCCGACTCGCGGTCCACGATCACGGAGCCCTCGTCCCAGGAGTCCCACAGCTGCTGCACCACCTTCACGAACTCGGTGGCCTTGCGGTAGCGCGTGGCGGGGTCCGGGACCTCGTGGATGCCGAAGTTCTCGAACCCGTCCGAGGAGGTGACGATGTTCCAGCCGGCGCGGCCGCCGGACATGGAGTCCAGGCCGCGCAGGAGGCGGGCCACGTTGTACGGCTCGTAGAAGGAGGTGGACAGCGTTCCCACCAGACCGATGTTCTTGGTGACCGCGGAGAGCGCGGCCAGCGTGGTCATCGGCTCGTAGAAGCCGTTCATCTTGATGTCACCGCGCAGCAGCGTGTTCGCGTGCGCCACATCGCCGAAGAACACGGCGTCCAGCTTGGCGGCCTCGGCCATCTTGGTGAGCTCTGCGACGAACTCGAAATTCCCGAGCTCCTCCGCCCGGCTCCCCTCCATACGCCAGGAGTCCTTGTGGTACCCGGCGGGGAGCATGAAGGTCGTGATGACCATCTTCTGTTGCCGCGACATTGCGTTCCTTCCGTGGGACATCGGGCCGGCTTGTGCCGGTCCGCTCGTGTTCCTACAGCCAACTTGAAGAATAGATTATCTTCACGGCTTTGCAAGATCAAGAGGTTTGTAGATGATTTCTCGCCGGTTGGGCGGGTGTGGACAGGTGGTGGGTAGTGGTCAGTAGTTGGGGTTTTCGATGATGGTGGCGAGGCCTTGGCCGACGCCGATGCACAGGGTGGCCATGCCGTAGCGGAGTCCGTGGTGGTGGAGGGTGTGGGCGAGGTGGCCGAGGATGCGTGCGCCGGAGGCGCCGAGGGGGTGGCCGATGGCGATGGCGCCGCCGTGGATGTTGACCTTGGTGGGGTCCAGGTCGGGCCATTCGCGTAGGCAGGCGATGGATTGGGCGGCGAAGGCCTCGTTGAGTTCGACCAGGTCGATGTCCGCCCAGGTGAGGTTGGCGCGCTGGAGGGCCTGGTGGGCGGCTTGGACGGGGCCGATGCCGAAGACCTCGGGTGAGACGCCGGCGGCGCCGCGGGAGACGATGCGGGCCAGGGGCTCGCCCAGGGTGGCGGAGGCGGCCTCGTTGCCCAGGAGGAGGGCGGCGGCGCCGTCGTTGATGGAGGAGGCGTTCCCGGCCGTCACGGTCCCACCCT
>CAZTOM010000383.1:0-1738 GCA_964615555.1 uncultured Actinomycetaceae bacterium | reverse complement strand
GTGGACAAGCACGCACTCGGCGGCTCCGGTGCCGCCCTCATGACCGAGTTCTCCACCGCGGTTGACATGGTGGTGGTGGGCACGCGGGGCCGCGGCGGCTTCGCCGGGCTGCTGCTCGGCTCCACCTCCCAGTCGGTGATCCAGCACGCGCAGTGCCCGGTGCTCGTGGTCCCCAGCAAGCTGGCCGAGAGGTCCGGACTCGGCGGACCCTTCCCCTGGCAGTAGCGGTCTGTCCGTTGAGGCAACACGAAGGGGCGGGATGTGGATCCCGCCCCTTCGGCCTTCCCCCGGTCTCATAGGGGTTGTGGTGCTGTGACGCGTGGGCGGTCAGCGTGCTGCCGGCCGCTCAGCGTGGTGCGTCAGCGGCGAAGCTGGCCCTCCGGCCCAAGCCCCTGCTCCTCGCCGGGGTTCGCCTCGTCACCCACCACCAACTCGTCCTCGGGCATCACGCCCTCGGTGGCCTGCTCGCGCTCGTAGCGGCGGAGGCGTCCGCGCTGCTGCGTGCCGGCAAACATGTCCTCAGCGACCTCGTGGTCCTGTTGGCGACGCTCGGCCTCGAGCCCGGTGTCGACGTCGCCGAGCTGCTCGCCGCCCTCGCGGCCGATCAGGCGCTCGTCGCTGCCGCCGCCCATCCGGCGCTCGTCGTGCTCGTCAACGCCGAGGTCCTGGTCGTAGAAGCCGCCCTCGCGCTCGTGGCCGACGATCCGGTCGTCCTCCACGCCGCGTGCGGCCGGGTCGTCCAGCCTCGGCCCGTCCTCGAAGGTGTCCGTCTCGGGGTCGTGGTCGTGGTCCACGCGCTCGAAGCGCTTGCCGTCGCCGTCGGAGTCCTGCCAGTCACGGTCGAGGACGCCGCCCTCGGCGCCGGCCTTCAGCGCGTCGTGGTCCTGCTTGAGGCCCGGGTCGTTGTCGAGGCCGTCGTGGCCGCTGACGCGGTCGTCGCCGATGCGGTCGTCAAGGTGGTCCCGGCCCACGCGCCCCTCACCGAGGTGGTCGCCCTCGCGGAGCTGGCCCCCGGCGTGGCCCGGCTCGAGTCCGCCGACGCCCTGGACGCCGTAGAAGTTGTAGATCGTCTCCTCGTCCTCTGCCGTGATGGAGCCGCCCTCGTCAACCTGGGGGGCGTCCTTCACCTGGTCGGAGGTGAACGGGACAACGAGGTTCTCGCCGTCGAAGGAGGCCTCGTCCAGCGGGACGAACGTCTCGCGATTGCCGAACAGGCCCGTACGTACGGTCACGAAGGAGGGCTGGCCGGTGGAGTCATTCACGTAGAGCTGACCCACGTCACCGATCTTGTCTCCGTTCTGGTCCACCACGTCGGTGGAGCGATCAAGAATCTTGTCGAAATCCTGCAGGCTGATCATGAGCCTGTATTCCTTTCGTTGTGGGGCGCTGCTACATCTGGAAGCCCGTGTACCTTCACGCAACCAGTGACGCCCCACCACCGCCACCGGAAAGTGGCGTATGTGACACCTTCCGCGAAACCTCCTCATCACGGTCACATCCCGGTTCCCTGACCTGCACAATCCCTCACCCCTTTGGGTGTGGGCGGGCCGGCGTCATGTGGTGACGACGTCCGGCGTCCGTGACGCTGTCGGGTTGCCTGGGAGCCATGGGCGGCCGGCGGGAGCGTAGCGGGTGTGGGCAATCCCGCGCCCGAGTGGTGGCAGGGCGCTGGTAATCTTGATGCCGCCCCGCCCTCGTAGCTCAGGGGATAGAGCACCGCTCTCCTAAAGCGGGTGTC
>CAZTOM010000382.1:0-1739 GCA_964615555.1 uncultured Actinomycetaceae bacterium | reverse complement strand
GAGTCCCGCCTCGAGGATGTTTCCGCCACCCTCCACGAACGCGTTCACGCCACCCTGGCCGAAGGCGCTGTAGACCGCCTCCCAGTTGGCAAGCGTCTGGAAGCCGGCGGTGGTGGCGATGATCGCACCGAGCGCGAGGAGGCCCTCGCCGACGGCACCGAAGTAGCCCACAAACCGGGCGTCCGTCTCCTTGTCCAGCTGCTTGGAGCTGGTGCCGGAGGCCACGGTGCCGTGGAAGCCGGAGATCGCACCGCACGCAATGGTCACGAACAGCAGCGGCACAATGCTGGGCGTCCCGTCCGGGACATTGTTGTTCCATGCGGGTGCCACCACGCCGGGGGCTCCCAGCAGCGTGGCGCCGTAGAGGAGGCCGAGGCCCACGAAGAGCTGGAGGCCGTTGATGTAGTCACGCGGCTGGAGGAGCACCCACACCGGGAGGATGGAGGCGATACCGGCGTAGACGAACAGGAGGATGATCCAGAAGCCCTGGACGGGGATGCCGAGCACGGTGTCCCCGAGCACGATCGGGTACATGTCACCGAGGATCATGAGGCCGTAGAGCGCCACCACTCCCACCACGGAAACAATCGCGAGGTTCCACTTGAGGCGGTAGATCGCCTGCCCCACGAGGACGGCCACGACGAGCGCACCCCACGTGGGGATCACCGAGGACGGCGTACCCACCAGCAGCCCCGAGATCACCACGGCGAACGCGGTGTTGACCATCAGGAGCAGCAGGAAGATCACGAGGAGGAAGAGGTTCGAGCCGTTGCGGCCGATGTACTGCGAGGACAGCGTGCCGATCGACTTGCCCTTGTTGCGGACGGAGGCCCACAGGGCACCCAGATCGTGCATACCCGCGAAGAACACGGTGCCGAGGGTCACCCAGAGGAAGGCGGGGAACCAGCCCCAGATCACTGCGATGGCCGGGCCCACGATGGGCGCGGCTCCTGCGACCGAGGTGAAGTGGTGGCCCCAGAGCACCAGCTTGTTGGTGGGCACGTAGTCCACACCGTCCTTCAGTTCGTGCGCCGGGGTCTGGAACTTCGCATCGAGTTGGTAGATCTTCCTCCCGAGGAACTTCGAGTAGAGGAAGTAGCCGAGCAGCATCATGGTGACGCCGATCAGCGCAAGGACAACAGAGTTCACTGTGGCTCCTGCCTGCCCGAGGGGCATTCGAGCGACCGGGGCAGAGCACCGTCGGTCGCGATCCTGAGGGGTAGCACTGATAGTGCCGGATGATGCCGAATCTCACAAGAGTGACACGAACTCTCAAATAGTGAGATCTTTGCGGCGGCTACCCTGCCTGCGCCGTTGCACTCACCTCGATCCGCAGCGCCTGCGGGATCGCGTCCGTGAGCCACGGGATGAGCGGGATGCGCGCGAGGGAGGAGATCGTCACCGTCACGGCACGCCCGTCAGCCGTCCCGGTGGGCTGCTCGATCCGCACCTCCTCCAGCCCCAGCGTGCCCGCGTACGCCCCCAGGTACTCGCCGACGACGGCGCGTACCGTCTCGTCGCTCACCCTCACCTCTCCCCCGCCTACAGCCACGTACGCCGCCGGGTCGATGGCGGAGGCGGCGGCCAGCGCCGCGGCATCGGCGGCGGCCAGAAGCTGCTTGCGTTCGATGTGGAGCGCCGCCACGGAGGCCACCACGAAGATCAGGGCGATGACGAGTGTGGAGAAGCCGAGCAGCAGGAGCATCACCCGCCCCTCCTCACCGCCGCCCAGACGCGAG
>CAZTOM010000381.1:0-1746 GCA_964615555.1 uncultured Actinomycetaceae bacterium | reverse complement strand
CGGACCCGTGGTCCCGCCCGGGGCCGCCCCTCCCCGGACCCGTGGTCCCGCCCGGTGCCTCGGCCGCGAACCGTGGTCCCGCCCGGTGCCGCCGCCTACCATGGAGGCATGCGCGCACTCCTTGTTGTCGACGTCCAGCCCACGTTCTGTGAGGGCGGAGCCCTCGGTGTGGAGGGCGGTAACGCCGTGGCGGAGCGGATCGCCGAGTTCGCGGCGACCCACCGCGATCACTACGACCTCGTGGTCACCACCCAGGACTGGCACATCGATCCGGGCACCCACTTCTCGGAGAACCCGGACTTCGTGGACACCTGGCCTCCCCACGGGGTGGCGGGAACCGAGGAGGCCGAGCTCCACCCCGCGCTCGCCAACCTGAACCCGGACGCCTCCGTGAAGAAGGGCCAGTACGACGCCGCCTACTCCGGCTATGAGGGCAAGGACGAGTCCGGTCAGGACCTCGCCCGTATCCTCGCCACCGCGGGTATCACCACGGTGGACGTGGTGGGGATCGCAGAGTCCCACTGCGTGAAGGAGACCGCGATCGACTCCCGGAAGGAGCACCTGCCCACCCGCGTGATCTCGGACCTCACCGTGCCGGTCTCCGAGGAGCTCGGCGCGGCCGCCCGCGAGGCGATGGCGGAGGCCGGCGTGGAGTACGTGACCGCGGACGAGGCGTTCCCCGCGGAATAGTCGGGCCGTCTACCAGCGGGCAGCCGAACCGCCTCCAAGAAGCGGGTCGCGAGTCCTCCTGGCCAGGATCGAGCAGCGGGACCGCCTGTCCGGACGCAGGCCCCATCCTCAGACCCAGGACCCGTCTCCTCGGACCCGGGCCCGATTTTCAGACCTAAGCCCGGTCCTCGAGTGCTCGTTGGTACAGCTCCCTGGTACTCAGTCCGGATCGGGCGGCCACGTGCGCGGCCGCGTCCTTGAGTCGCACGCCCAGCTCCACGAGTGCGGCGACCTCCTGGGCGGCCTCCCCCAGATCTGACTTTCCCTCCGGCGCCCCGGCAACCACGATGCTCACCTCGCCCAGCACGCCACCCTCCGTTTGGGCGGTGAGGTCTGCGAGGGTGCCGCGGAGCACCTCCTCGTGGGTCTTCGTGAGTTCGCGGCAGACAGCCGCGGGGCGATCTCCTCCGAACGCGCGCGCCATCGCAGCCAGTGCCTCGGACGTTCGCCGGGGGGACTCGAAGAACACGAGGGTGCGCGGATCGCGGGCCAACGCGGCAAGGACCCGGTCGCGCTCCCCGGACTTTCGGGGCAGGAAGCCCTCGAAGGCAAACCTGTCCGTGGGCAGGCCGGAGATCGCGAGCGCGGTGAGCACCGCCGAGGGTCCGGGCAGCACGGAGACGCGGACGCCCTCCTCGATGGCGGCCCGAACCACGCGGTAGCCGGGGTCGGAGACCGAGGGCATCCCCGCGTCTGTCACCACCACGAACTGCCCCTCGGAGGCGGCCGCAACCACTTCGGCCGCACGTGCTGACTCGTTGTGCTCGTGGAGTGAGAGGATCCGTCCTCCCACGCGGATTCCGAGCCGTCCGGCGAGGTCGAGGAGGCGGCGTGTGTCCTCCGCGGCCACCACGTCCGCGTCCTGTAGTGCCTGTAGGAGCCGGGGTGGGGCATCGGTGGAGTCCCCGATGGGGGTGGCGGCCAGCAGGACGGTGCCGTCGGTGGGGATGTTCACGCCACCCAGTCTAGGATCGCCTCTGTGGACCAGACCGAGATCGGAGCGAGCGGGCCGGGTGA
>CAZTOM010000380.1:0-1763 GCA_964615555.1 uncultured Actinomycetaceae bacterium | reverse complement strand
AGGGTGGAGGCGGCCCGCAGGATGCGGTCGTCCTCGCCCTCCGGGAGCACGATGTGCTTGCCGGCCGCCCGTGCCCGCTCGAGCAGGCGCGCCTCGAACATGAGGGGGGTGACCACGTCCGGGGCGGTGAAGTCGATGCCCTGCAGCACGGACGCCGGGTCCACGTGCCGCTCGAACGCGGCGAGCGCCACGTCCACCTTGCGCTGGGTCTGCGGCGTGAGGGAACCGCGCGTACGGGAGGAGATCTGCGCCGTCGTGAACGAATCGTGGTCCGTGGCGAGGATCGGGATGCGCTGCCCGAAGCCCGTGACCAGCCGGTCCACCGAATCCGGCACGGGATAGCCGCCGTTGAGCACGATCGCCGAGAGCGAGGGGAACGACTCCGCCGCGTGCGCCGCGATCACCGCGATCAGGACCGCGGGGCGGTCCGAGGGCGCGATCACGAGCTGGCCCTCCTTGAGGCGCTCGAGCACGTGCTCGGTGTTCATCCCGGACATGAGGATGTGCTCCACCTCGCGTGCGAGCAGGTCCTCGTCCCCGTAGACCAGGGTGGCGCCGAGGGACTCCTTGATCTCAGCCACGGTGGCGGACTGCAGCAGCGGGATCTCCGGCAGCGTCCAGGTGGGGACGCCGAGGCTCTGGAGGGCCTCGCCCACCTCCTCGAGCTGCTCCTCCGGCACCCGGTTGGCGATCACGCCCACCACGGTGGCGTGGTGGGTCTGCATGTCCTCGAGCGCCAGGCGCGCCGCCTCGGCGATCTCGTGCGTGGGCTTGTCGTTCCCGCTCATCACCAGGATCACACCGGAGCCGATGTTCGCGGCGATCCGCGCGTTGTGGTCCAGTTCGGCCGGTGAGGCCACGCCGGTGTAGTCGGAGCCGACCACCACCACCATGTCCGCCTTCTTCTCCAGCTCCCGGTAGCGGTCGATGATCGTGGCCAGCGCGCCCTCGGGGTCGGCGTGCAGTTCGTCGTAGGTGACGCCCACGCACTCCTCGTAGGGGAGGTCCACGGAGGTGCGCCCGAGGAGCAGCTCGAGGACGGCGTCGCGCTCTCCGCCGGAGCGGACGAGTGGCCGGAAGACGGCCGTCCGCTCCACGTTGGTGGTGAAGACGTTCAGCAGCCCGAGCGCCACCGTGGACTTGGCGGCGTGGGCCTCCGTGGATGCGAGGTAGACGGACTGGGCCATGTGCTCGGGCTCCTAGGGTCGGGAGGCGCAGGGGGCCGGGGGTGCCGGCCCTCCCCACATTACCGAGCGTTGCCGTGCCGCGGCGCGTCGTAGGTCCCGCACCCGCCGACGGCGGCGCTCACCTACTCGTTGTCCCCTCCCGTGTCGACGGCGGCGCTCACCTACTCGTTGTCCCCTCCCGTGTCCCCGGTGGTGCCGACCGCATCGCCGCCGTCGCCCCACTGCCACTTCGTGATCTCCGGCAGGTCCTCGCCGTGCTCGTAGGCGTGGGCGCGGGCGATGGTGCGCTGGTCGGCCATGTACTGGCGCAGGTTCGCGTAGCGGGCGCGCAGGCGGGGGACCCGGTCGATCACGTCCATGACCAGGTGGTAGCGGTCGAGGTCGTTGCGCATCAGCATGTCGAACGGCGTGGTGGTGGTGCCCTCCTCCTTGAAGCCGCGCACGTGGAAGTGGTTGCCCACGTCGTGGCGGTAGATGAGGCGGTGGATCAGCCACGGGTAGCCGTGGTACCCGAAGATCACGGGGATGTCCTCACCGAAGTAGGTGTCGAACTCCCACTCGGACATGCCGTGGGGG
>CAZTOM010000379.1:0-1765 GCA_964615555.1 uncultured Actinomycetaceae bacterium | reverse complement strand
GAGACCCACGACACCGTGATCGCGGTGCGTGAGCTGAACCTCAACGGCCTGTCCCAGGAGCAGCGCACCTGGATCAACGACCACACCGTCTACACGCACGGCTTCGGCGTTGCGGCCGCCTACGGCAACCAGGCAGCCGCCGACGGACGCCCCCTCTTCTTCGAGCAGGGTGTGCCCTCCTCCGGACTGCTCCCGGAGTACGAGCAGCGCATCTACTTCGGCGAGGGCGTGGGCCTGCCGGACTTCTCCATTGTGGGCGCCCCGGAGGGCACCCAGCCGTGGGAGTTCGACTACCCCTCCGACCAGGCGGACAACCAGTACGTCCAGTACACCTTCCAGGGGGATGGCGGTCCGCGGATCGGCAGCTTCCTGCACCAGATCCTGTTCGCGCTGAAGATGCAGGACCTCAACATCCTCTTCTCCGACCGCGTCACCTCCGAGTCCCAGATCCTCCTGGTGCGCGACCCACGCGAGCGTGTGGCCCAGGTGGCCCCGTTCCTCACGCTGGACGGGCGCACCTACCCGGCCGTGGTGGACCACGACGACGACCCGGACACCCCCGCCCGCGTGATGTGGATCGTGGACGCCTACACCACCTCCAACGACTACCCGTACTCCACGCGGGAGTCCCTCGAGGCGGCCACGCTCACCTCGCAGGAGACGAGCATCCTCTCCCCGGTGAACCGCGTGAACTACATGCGTAACTCGGTCAAGGCCGTGGTGGACGCCTACGACGGCTCGGTGACCCTCTACCAGTGGGACGAGCAGGACCCGATCCTGAACGCGTGGAAGGGCATCTTCCCGGACATCCTCACCCCGATCAGCGAGGTCTCGGGTGACATGATGAGCCACTTCCGCTACCCGGAGGACCTCTTCAAGGTCCAGCGTGAGCTCATCACCCGCTACCACGTGGAGGACCCGTCCTCGTTCTACTCGGGCAACGACTTCTGGCAGGTGCCGAACGACCCGATCTCCGGCGAGGCCGTCCCGCAGCCGCCGTTCTACATGACCGTGACCATGCCCGAGGAGGAGGACGCGAACTTCTCCCTGACCACCGCCTTCATCCCCGGCGGGCAGTCGGGACGCCAGATCCTCACCGGCTACATGGCCGTCAACGCGGACGCCGGCAATGAACCGGGCAAGATCGCGGAGGACTACGGACGCATCCACGTGCTCGAGCTCCCGCGTGACCTCACGGTCCCCGGCCCTGGCCAGGTGCAGAACCTGTTCAACGCGGATCCCACGATCTCCCAGGAGCTCAACCTGCTCCAGCAGGGTGGCTCCCAGGTGCTCCGCGGTAACCTGCTCACCCTCCCCGTGGGCGGCGGCCTGCTCTACGTGCAGCCCGTCTACACCCAGTCCTCGGGCGGCACGCAGGTCCCGCTGCTGCACCGCATCCTCGTCTCCTTCGGTGACGACATCGGGTTCGCCCCCACCCTCCAGGAGGCCCTGGACCAGGTGTTCGGCGGAGCCTCCGGCGCGGAGACCGGGGAGCACCCGGCCGAACCGACCGAGCCCACCGAGCCCGGCGTGGACCGCACGGCGGAGGAGCGCCTGCGCGAGGCCCTCGACGACGCCAACCAGGCGCTGATCGCCTCCCAGGAGGCCCTGCGTGAGGGCGACTGGGCGGCGTACGGCGAGGCCCAGGACGCGCTCGATGCCGCACTTGCCGAGGCGATCGCTGCCGAGGCGGACATCTCCGGCGAGGAGCCCGTGGTGGACCCGGACGCGGTGGGTGAGATCCCCACACCGGAGCCCACCGAGC
>CAZTOM010000378.1:0-1781 GCA_964615555.1 uncultured Actinomycetaceae bacterium | reverse complement strand
CGGCCAGTGCACCTGCGGCGCCCAGCCAGCCAGCGTCGTCGGCGCCCGCGGCACCGGGCCGCCCGAGCCGCCCGGCACCTCCCAAGCCCCCCTCGGCGCCCCGCAGCGGACCGCCGGCGCCCCCCTCGCGTCCGGCCGAGCAGACCCCGGTGGCACCCTCCTCGGACGCCGCTCCCACACCGCGCGCCGAGCGCGAGGCGGAGCCGCTCCCGGCCACGCGCGAGCCCTCCCCGGTGGACGGCCGCGGCAAGGCCCCCGAGGCCCCCGAGTTCACGGGTGGCGCGCTCCCCCAGCCGGTGGCGCAGCCGGCCACCACCCCCTACGCCCAGGCGCTCGCCGGCAAGGGCGGCGAGGCACCCACGGGTGAGGACGAGGTGGAGCGCCTGCGCGGCGTCGGCCAGCGCACGGCCAAGAACATGGACGATTCGCTCTCCATCCCGGTGGCCACCTCGGTGCGAGCGGTCCCGGCGAAGGTGCTGATCGAGAACCGCCTCCTGATCAACAACCACCTCTCGCGCACGCGCGGCGGCAAGATCTCCTTCACCCACCTCATCGGCTACGCCATGATCGAGGCGCTCGGCCAGGTGCCGGACATGAACCTCGCCTACGGCTTCACCGAGGACGAGAAGCCGGCCGTCATCCGGCCCGCGCACGTGAACCTCGGTATCGCGATCGACCTGCCGCGCCCGGATGGCACCCGCTCCCTGGTGGTCCCCTCGATCAAGAAGTCGGACACCATGGACTTCGGCGAGTACTGGGCCGCCTACGAGGACATCGTGAAGCGCGCCCGGGTGAACAAGCTGGGCGTGGACGATTTCATGGGCACCACGATCACGCTCACCAACCCGGGCGGGATCGGCACCGTGCACTCGATCCCCCGCGTGATGCGCGGGCAGGGCACCATCATCGGCGTGGGTGCGCTCGACTTCCCGGCCGAGTACCAGGGCGCGAGCGATGACACGATCGCGCGCCTCGGGGTCTCCAAGATCCTGACCATCACCTCCACGTACGACCACCGCATCATCCAGGGCGCCGCCTCGGGCGAGTTCCTGCGCGTGATGCACCAGAAGCTGATTGGTGAGGACGGCTTCTACGAGCGCGTCTTCTCCTCGCTGCGCATCCCCGTGGCGCCGGCGCGCTGGCAGAAGGACGTGGAGTTCGATCCGGCGAGCGAACTGGGCAAGCCGGCCCGCATCGCGGAGATGATCCACGCGTTCCGCTCCCGCGGCCACCTGCAGGCGGACGTGGACCCGCTCGCCTACCGCCAGCACCGCTTCGCGGACCTGGACTTCACCAACCACGGCCTGACCATCTGGGACCTGGACCGCCAGTTCCCCACCGGCGGGTTCGCGGGCACCGACTCCCTGCCGCTGCGCGAGATCCTCACGCAGCTGCGGGACGCCTACTGCCGCACCACCGGTATCGAGTACATGCACCTGCAGGACCCGGCGCAGCGCCGCTGGATGCAGGAGCGCCTCGAGCGCCCGTTCGTGAAGATGGGCGTGGAGGAGCAGATGCACGTGCTCCACAAGCTCGGCGAGGCGGAGGCGTTCGAGACCTTCCTCCAGACCAAGTTCGTGGGTCAGAAGCGCTTCTCCCTCGAGGGCGGCGAGTCCCTGATCCCCCTGCTGGACGTGATCCTGCAGGGTGCGAGTGCGGACGGCATGGACGGTGTGGCGATCGGCATGGCCCACCGTGGCCGCCTCAACGTGCTCACCAACATCGCGGGCAAGTCCTCCGCCCAGGTGTTCAACGAGTTCGAGGGCAACGACCCGCGCTCC
>CAZTOM010000377.1:0-1789 GCA_964615555.1 uncultured Actinomycetaceae bacterium | reverse complement strand
CCCGCCCGCCCCCCGCGGCCGGGCACCCTGAGCGGAGGCGCCGTCATCCTCGCGGTGGCGGCGCTTCCGCTCGCGTTCCTCGCGATCTTCTTCCTGTGGCCGGTGGCGGGGCTGGTGGCCCGCGGGTTCGTCACCGCCGCCGGGGAGCTGGACCTCTCCGCCCTGGGCGAGGTCCTCTCCCGGCCGCGCACCCTGCGGGTGATCCAGCAGACCCTCACCCAGGCCGCCGTGGGGACGCTGGCTGCCGTGGTGCTCGGCATCCCGGGCGCCTACCTGCTCTACCGCAAGCGCTGGCGCGGCCGGGACGCCGTGCGCGCCGTGGTCACCATCCCGTTCGTGCTGCCCTCCGTGGTGGTGGGCGTGGCCTTCCGTGCCCTGCTCGCCCCCTCCGGCCCCCTCGGCTTCCTGGGCCTGGACGGCACCTTCTGGGCGATCGTGCTCGCCCTCGTGTTCTTCAACTACTCCGTGGTGGTGCGCACCGTGGGTGGCATGTGGGCCCGCCTGGACCCGCGCACGGCGGAGGCCGCCGCCGTGCTCGGCGCTCCCCCGTGGAGGGTGCTGCGTACCGTGACCCGCCCGGCGCTCGGCCCGGCGATCGCCTCCGCCGCCGCGATCGTGTTCCTCTACTGCTCCACCGCCTACGGCGTGGTGATGGTGCTGGGTGGCCTCACGCGCGGCACCGTGGAGACGGAGATCTACCTCCAGACCGTCCAGTTCCTGGACCTGCGCGCCGCCGCCGTCCTCTCCGTGGTCCAGCTGGTGATGGTGGCCGCCGCCCTGTGGGTGGCCGGCCGCGCCCGCACCGCCTCCGAGCGCGCGCTCGGCATCCGTCCCGTCTCCACGGCGCCCCTCCGGCTGGCCGGCCCCTCCTCTGCCGGGGACCGGCTGGCCGTGGGCGTGACCGCCGCCGTGGTGCTCGGCCTGCTGGTCACCCCCATCGCCCACCTGGTGCTGCGCTCCTTCCAGGGCCGCGGCGGGGAGTGGACGCTGCGCAACTACGTGAACCTGTCCACCACCGGCGAGGGCAGCCCGCTGAACGTGACCGTGTGGGAGGCCCTCGGCAACTCCGTGCGCACTGCCGCGCTCGCCACCCTGATCGCCGTCACGCTCGGCGTGCTCGTCTCCGTGGTCCTCTCCCGCCGCCCCACCTCCTGGACGGGCCGGCGCGCCCTCGGCCTCTTCGACGCCGCCTTCATGCTCCCCCTGGGCGTCTCCGCCGTGACCGTGGGCTTCGGATTCCTCATCACCCTGGACCGCCCGCCCCTGGACCTGCGCTCCTCCGCGATCCTGGTACCCATCGCCCAGGCGGTGGTGGCCCTCCCGCTCGTGGTCCGCATGGTCCTGCCCGTCCTGCGCGCCATCGACCCCCGCCAGCGCGAGGCCGCCTCCGTGCTGGGCGCCTCCCCGCTGCGCGTGTTCGCCACCGTGGACGGCCCCTACCTGGTGCGCTCGCTGGGGCTCGCCGTGGGCTTCGCGTTCACCATCTCGCTGGGCGAATTCGGCGCCACCTCGTTCCTGGCCCGCCCCGAGTCCGCCACCCTGCCCGTGGTCATCTTCCGTCTCATGGGCCGGCCGGGCGCGGACAACTTCGGCATGGCGATGGCTGCCTGCGTGGTCCTCGCCGCCCTCACCGCCACCGTCATGGCGCTCGCGGAGCGCATGCGCATCGACTCGCAGGGAGAATACTGACCATGCCGCACCCCGCCCCCACCCCGCGTGTCCCCACGCCCTCCGCGGTAGCCTCCGAGCGCGGCCTGGCCGTGGAGGGCGCCTCCGTGGAGTTCCCCCG
>CAZTOM010000376.1:1446-1791 GCA_964615555.1 uncultured Actinomycetaceae bacterium | reverse complement strand
CTCGCGAGCGCCGTCGGCGACGGCGGCCACGCGGCCGTGGTACTTGTTACCGGCACGGTCGAACACGGCCTCCTCGATCCCGGCGTCCTTCGAACGCAGGGCGATGAGCTGGCCGACCTTGCGGGCCTTGTCTGTCTTGTCCCCGTCTGCCGCACGCAGGTCCACTTCGAGGGTGGAGGCGGAGACGAGGGTGGTGCCGGTCGCGTCGTCCACGAGCTGGGCCACCATGTGGCGGTTGGAGCGCGTCACCACGAGGCGGGGACGCGTCGCGGTGCCGGCGACCTTCTTGCGGACACGCAGGTGGCGGCGCTTGCGGGAGGCAGCCTTGCTCTTGCTTGTCATTGC
>CAZTOM010000376.1:0-1436 GCA_964615555.1 uncultured Actinomycetaceae bacterium | reverse complement strand
CCCTTGTGGACGTTCAAAGAGAGACCCATGGTTACTTACCAGCCTTTCCGACCTTGCGGCGGACCTGCTCGCCCGCGTAGCGCACACCCTTGCCCTTGTAGGGCTCGGGCTTGCGGATCTTGCGGATGTTCGCGGCCGTCTCACCGACGAGCTGCTTGGAGATCCCGGAGACCGAGACCTTGTTCTGCCCCTCGACCGTGAAGGTGATGCCCTCCGGCGGGGAGACGAGGACCGGGTGGGAGAAGCCGAGCTGGAACTCCAGGTCGGAGCCCTTGGCCAGCACGCGGTAGCCGGTGCCGACGATCTCGAGCTTCTTCTCGTAGCCCTGGGTGACGCCGACCACCCTGTGGTGGATCAGCGTGCGGGTGAGGCCGTGGAGCGAACGCGAGTCGCGCTCGTCATCCGGGCGGATCACCTCGAGGGAGCCGTCCTCACCGCGCTGCACGGTGATCTTGCCGGGGATCTGCTGCGAGAGCTCGCCCTTCGGGCCCTTCACCGTGACGGTCGTGCCGTCGATGTTCACCTCGACGCCGCTCGGGACCGGGATCGGAAGTCGTCCAATACGGGACATTGTGTCTCTCCTTTCCTGGTCACCAGATGTAGGCGAGGACTTCCCCGCCAACGCCCTTGTTCTCGGCCTCGCGGTCGGTCAGCAGACCGGAGGAAGTGGACAGGATCGCGACGCCCAGGCCACCGAGAACCTTCGGGAGGTTGGTGGACTTGGCGTACACGCGCAGGCCCGGCTTGGAGATGCGTCGCACGCCGGCGATCGCACGCTCGCGGTTGGGGCCGAACTTGAGGGTGAGGATGAGCTCCTTGCCCACCTCCAGGTCCTTCGTGGCGAAGTCGGCGATGTAGCCCTCCGCCTTCAGGATCTCGGCAATCGCCGCCTTCAGCTTCGAGTACGGCATGGCGACCTCGTCGTGGTGCGCAGCGTTCGCGTTGCGCAGACGGGTCAGCATGTCCGCAATGGGATCCGTCATTGTCATTGTGGGCGTCTGCCCTTCCTCGCGGCGGTTTCCGCTCCTGCGGACCTGCCACGTAGTTGGTTTACCAGCTGGACTTCGTCACGCCCGGGAGCTGGCCACGCAGGGCCATCTCGCGCAGGCAGATGCGGCACAGCCCGAACTTGCGGTACACCGAGTGCGGACGTCCGCACCGCTGGCACCGGGTGTAGGCACGGACCGCAAACTTCGGCTTGCGGGCCGCCTTGTTCTTCAGGGCGGTCTTCGCCATCTCAGTCCTCCTTGAAGGGGAACCCGAGGTGCTTCAGCAGCGCCCGCCCCTCCTCGTCGTTCGTGGCACTCGTGACCACGGTGATGTCCATGCCGCGGACGCGGTCGGTCTTGTCCTGGTCGATCTCATGGAACATGGACTGCTCCGTGAGGCCGAAGGTGTAGTTGCCGTTCCCGTCGAACTGCTTGGGGCTCAGCCCG
>CAZTOM010000375.1:0-1791 GCA_964615555.1 uncultured Actinomycetaceae bacterium | reverse complement strand
TCCCCGTCCGTGGCGGGCGGGATGTAGAAGGCCACCGAGAGCAGGTAGCTGGCCGTGAGGCTCCCGTCCACCGTGGGGTCCTCCCCGTAGGCGAGGATGGGGCCCACGGAGAGCGTGGCGTCCTCCACGGTGCGGGTGAGCACGATTTCCTGGTTGAGGAGTCCCATGACGATCGCGCCGCCGTCGTGGGTGCCGATCGCATAGGTGTCGTAGTCAGAGACGGCGGAGTTCTGCGTCACGGTCCCGGCGGCCTCTACGGCGGTGGCCAGGGAGTCCACGGTCTGCCAGTGGCCTGCGCGGTGCGGCTCCTCCGTGAACGTGGCGGCGAACTCGGAGTCCGTGCGGTTGTTCAGCAGGTCCGCGTAGGCGGCGAGCGCCTCCTCCGGGCTCATCAGGAGCCCGTCCTGATCGGGTGCCACCGGGGCGGAGCCGATCGCGGGCCGGGTGGTGGCCGGGGACTCGGTGCCGGGGAAGAGCCGGACCCAGGACCACATGCCGAACTTGTCCCGCGGATTCTCCTGCACGAGGAAGATCAGCAGCGGCAGGTTCGAGCCCGTGGGGATGGTGGTGATCACCTCGGCCACGCGGGGCCACTCGGTGGTGGCCACCACGGCCGAGGACTGGGAGTCCACGGCGATGGGCGGCGTGGCGATCGATCCACCCGTCACGGCGGTGAGGGCGTACTGGCCGGCCCGCATCTCGCGCGCCGGGGCAAGCACCCGGTCCCCGAGCTCGTCCGCGTCCGCCACCGCATCGGCGGCGGCGATCTGGGCCGAGATGTCCGCAAGGACCTCGTTGAGGCGGTCCTCGCTCATGACCGAACCCGCCTCGGCAGGTGCCGGTTCCGGGTTGGGGGTGGGGACGGGCTCGGGCTGGCATGCCGCCAGGCCAAGGGTCAGCGTCAGGGCGGCAGCGGCCGCGGTGGTCCTCTTCATCACTTCTCCTCCGTGCTTCCGGAGTCCCGGCGGAATCCCCACAGGTCTCGCCAGGTGACGGGCGCCTCCTCGCGGTCGGTACCGCGCGCGCCGATGGCGTCCTGGATCGAGGGGGCGGGCGTCTCGTCGTCCTGCACCTCGTCGGCGCTGGCCGCCCGGGGCGGTACGATCCCGGCCCCGTGCGCAGTGATCTCCTCCGTCTCGGGGAGGTCGGTGGCAGCCTCGTGCTCGGGCTCGTCGGTGCCAGCCTCGTGCTCGGGGAGGTCGGTGGCAGCCTCGTGCTCGGGGAGGTCGGTGGCAGCCTCGTACCCGGGCTGCTCGGTCCCAGCCTCGCGGGGCGGGACGATACCCGCTCCGTGCGCGGCTCCTGCGGCGTCCCGGTCCTCTGCGGCGCGGGCGGATGCGGCGGCAAGTGAGTCGGGAACGATCCCGGCCCCGGCCCCTGCCCCGGAGGCTGCGAGAGACTCGCTGCGATCCGGAGCCTCTGCCACGTCCTCGTGCTCCGCCGCCTCGGCCGCGGGCGGCGCGAAGCGGGAGGAGGCCGGCGAGTCCGGGGTGATCTCCGGAGAGTCCTCCACGTAGCGCAGCGCACGGAAACGCTCGGGCGAAGTAACGCCGGGGACGATGCCGGCACCCACGGTGCCGCCGGTGGTGGCGACCGGTCCGCCCTCGCCGAGGCGCGGGTCCGCGGCCCGGCGCTTGCGCTCGAGCTCGCGCAACTGGCGGCGGGTGAGGCGGCCTTCCGGCATGTCCTCCGTGACGGGGATGGCGGCCGTGTCCGTGATGTCGGAGCTGGCCATGCGGTCCGCCTTCACGCGGGACTCCTGCTGGGCCTTCGCGGTGTGGCGGCGCGCCA
>CAZTOM010000374.1:0-1793 GCA_964615555.1 uncultured Actinomycetaceae bacterium | reverse complement strand
AGGATTTGGCACGTGTCCGATCCTCCCACGACCGCCGGGGGCTGCGCTGCCCGCGGCCAGCGGCCGGGGCTACGGGTGCCTACGTGCGCCCCAAAGCCAGGCCTACGGGTGCCCGCGCCCTCCGCACCGGCGGCGGCACCGCCGTAGGGCGGGACCCACCGCCCCCGCTCCAACACCTGGGTGGAATCCGTAGCACCGAACGTGCGGAATTCCACCCAGATCACCAAGCGCCGCGAGCGCAAGTCGAGATTGGAGGCGATCCCGGCCAGATGGCTCGAGGTGGCAGGCTTCAACGCAACGCCCGGCCTCCTCATCAGCGGAGACTTATCCACAGCTCAGCCGCGTACAGCGGAAACACCGTGCATCCACACCTGAGCTCCGGTGCCTCCAGACATGCCTACCGTTTCCCCAGAATCAACGGATGAAAGCGATTCCCCCGGCGATACAGACCTTCGTTGAGAAGCAAGACGGGCTCGTCACACTCCGAGACCTCAATAGCACGGGCCTCGCCCGAACCACTGCCACCCGCCGCGTGGAAGCTGGAGTGTGGACCCGGCTCCATCGGGGTGTGTACCTTACGACCGCATCGAAACCCACGCCCCGGCAGCGCGCCCGTGCAGCGCTGCTCTACGCGGGGCCACAGAGCGCGCTATCGCATGAGGCAGCGGCGTGGGGAGCTGACATGTCGGTAAGGCTCGGTGCCACGATCGACGTGTCCGTACCGCATACCGTCCAACGTTCCTCCGTCAAAGGCGTCCGCCTCCATCGCCGGCGAAGAATGCCTGTAACCCAGGGGAGACTCCGCCGCACCGAGGTGAACGAGACCGTTCTCGACCTATGCCAAGTGGCGAACTCGGAGGATGAGGTCATCGGCTGGATTGCTGAGGGCATGCGGCGGGGCGCGAGCACTGATGGGATCCTGCTTCGCCTAGAGAGCCGGCCGAAGTATCCCGCGCGACGCCAACTGCTGGAATTCCTCGGCGAGACCAAGGTCGGCATCGAGTCGCCCATGGAATACCGCTTCCGCCACAACGTCCTGATCGCGCACGAACTTCCCCTTGGGACGCACCAGGTCCCCGGATCAGTCCGGGGGAAGGGATTTCGATCGGACTGGCGCGAACCGACGTTTGGAATTCGTGCAGAACTCGACGGGGAGCATTGGCACTCCGGTGCCCGCGCGGACGCCGACCACATTCGGGACAATGACGTTCTGGCCCAGACCGGCGACGAGACCTTTCGATTTCTCTGGCATGACATCGTCCGGCCGTGCCTCGTTGCTGGCCAGCTCGCGATCGCCCTCCGTCGGCGTGGTTGGGACGACTATCCGAGGTTGTGCGGTCCCGACTGCACCCTCTGGGAGAGCGCGGTGCCCCACCGCGGTTTCGCCCCACGCTGATCCGGTCCTGCCTCGATCGGCATTGAGCCGCCCCCGCCACGACCCGCACTGAGCCGCCCCCGCCACGACCCGCACTGAGCCGCCCCGCCACGCTCCGGCCTCACCCAGCCAAACCGCGCGCCCCCTGCCAGACCCTGCCTTCGCTCCAGAGCCCCATCCTTCTGGGTGGAATTCCGCACGCCAGTTGTTACGGATTCCGCCCATATACGAAAGCACCCTGATGACTATGCGGGAGAAGGGTGCCCCCGGCCCCCAGTAGGAACGCCAGCCAGCCCCCCCCCCCCCCCCCCCCCCCCCCCCCACCCCCCCCCACGCCCCCCCCCCCCCCCCACCCCCACACCCCACCCCACCACCACCCACTACCCATCAGCTAAGGCCGACATCTGACCACAAACGC
>CAZTOM010000373.1:0-1799 GCA_964615555.1 uncultured Actinomycetaceae bacterium | reverse complement strand
GGCGTTCGCCGAACGCCAGGACGAGCTGATGCGCTTCTACGGCGTGGACGCGCGGCTGGGGGACCACGGACGGCTCGTGGAGGTCATCCGCACCGCCCACTCCCGCGGGATCCGCGTGATCGCGGACCTGATCGTGAACCACACCTCCAACGAGCACCCGTGGTTCACCGCCTCCCGGCGCTCGAAGGTGAACGAGTTCCGGGACTTCTACGTCTGGCGGGACACGGAGCCGGGGGACACCTCGGACGAGGTGGTCTTCCCGGGCGAGGAGGACTCCATCTGGGAGAAGGACGAGCGCACCGGCGAGTGGTACCTCCACCACTTCTACCGCCACCAGCCCGACCTGAACCTCGGCAACCCCCGCGTGATCGACGAACTGCTGCGGACCATCGGGTTCTGGCTCGAGCTCGGGATCGACGGGTTCCGCGTGGACGCCGTGCCCTTCCTCTTGAAGAACAAGGACGTGGCGGGCCCCAAGACCATGGCGGCGGACCCCCACGACGTGCTGCGCAAGATGCGGGGGTTCCTCGGACGCCGGAAGGGAGACGCGGTGATGCTCGGTGAGGTCAACGTGCCCCACGAGGAGCAGTACGAGTACTTCGGGGGAGAGAACGCCGACCAGCTCCAGATGATGTTCGACTTCATCGGGATGCAGGCCGCCTGGCTGGCCTTCGCCCGCCAGGACCCCGCCCCGCTGGTGGAGGCGATCGAGGCGCGCCCCGAGATCCACCCCACCTGCCAGTGGGCCAACTTCCTGCGCAACCACGACGAACTCACCCTGGACAAGCTCACCGAGAAGGAGCGCACCGAGGTCTTCGAGGCGTTCGCCCCCGAGGAGTCCATGCGGATCTACGACCGCGGGATCAAGCGGCGCCTCCCCCCGATGCTCGGAGGGGATCCCCGGCGGATCCGAATGGCCTACTCCCTGATGTTCGCGCTGCCCGGATCCCCGTGCCTCTACTACGGCGAGGAGATCGGGATGGGGGAGGACCTCGAGGCGGATGGACGGATGTCCGTGCGCACCCCCATGCAGTGGAGCTCCGGGAAGAACGGGGGCTTCTCCGAGGCGCAGCCGTCCCGGCTCATCCAGCGCCCCGTCCCGGACGGGTATGGCCCGGAGCACGCGAACGTGGCCGACCAGGTGCACGACCCGGACTCGCTGTGGGCGTTCATCCGCGAGGTCATCTGGGTGCGCCGCTCCCACCAGGAGATCGGCTGGGGCGAGTTCTCCCTCCTCACGCAGGACGCACCGGCGGTGTTCGCCCACCGGATGAGCCTGCCAGACTCAGCCGTGATGGCACTGCACAACTTCTCGGGTGATCCGGTGACCGTGCGCCTACGGGACGCCATCGCGCCCGAGGACCGCGTGGAGAGCCTCATCGCAGGCACCGAGGCCATCGCGCACGATGGCGAGCTGGAGGTCAGCCTCGAGGGCTACGGCTTCTGCTGGCTCCACGTGCAGGAGGAGCGCGCGGCCGGCTGAGGCACTAGCGCGCCGCGGTCGCGGCGCCGGCCTGGGCCTGCGCCTCCTCGTCTGTGCGCCGCAGTACCTCGGTGAGGCGGTTGGCAGCGGAGACCACGGCGGCGGCGTGCAGCCGGCCGGGCTGGCGGCCCATCCGCTCGATCGGGCCCGAGACGGACACTGCCGCGATGACGCGGCCCGAGGGGCCCCGCACGGGCGCGCTCACGGAGGCCACTCCGGGCTCGCGCTCCGCCACGGACTGGCTCCAGCCCCGCCGCCTCACGGCGGAGAGCACGGTGGCCGTGAATGAGGCGCCGTGCAGGCCGCGGTGGAGGCG
>CAZTOM010000372.1:0-1823 GCA_964615555.1 uncultured Actinomycetaceae bacterium | reverse complement strand
TCCGTCTGGCTGTTGCCGATTTCCGTCGGTATTCCCGACGGCGCCGCCCACCTTCTGCTCCCACCTAACGGTGGGCGGCCGGGCGGGTTGGGTCAGACGAGCGGGGCGAGCTTGGTGCGGCGGTCCATCACGTCCAGGGCGTGCGCGGAGAGCCTGTGGTCCTCCTCCGAGCGCAACTCGAGCTGGCGTACGGGGGCCGCCCGGCCATCCGCTCCCACCTGGACGAACACGGCGAGGCACCGGGTGGTGAGGCGGTACTCGGAGACCCGGGGATCGGTGGCGCGCACGTGGATGGCCACGTGCATGGAGCGGGCCGTGGTGTGGATGATGCGGGCGCGCACCTCCACCAGGTCACCGATGTGGATGGGGGAGTGGAAGTGGATGCCGCCGGAGTAGACGCAGATGGTCTCCGCAGCCTGCCAGGAGGTGGTGAGCGCCTGGGCGGCCTCGGTGATCCAGCGCATCACGAACCCGCCATGCACGTTGCCGCCCCAGTTCACGTCCGTGGGATTGGCGAGGAAGCGGAACTCGAGGCCGGGGCCGGTGCCGGCCGCGGTGAATTCCTGGGCGAGCGTGAGTTCGTGGATCTTCTTCCGGGTTTCGATCCGCTCGAGGGCACCGGCGGCGAGGCGCTCGTCCTCGGAGGTGCGCGGTCGCCACTGGGGGACGGGGGTGGGGCGGCGCTCGTCGTCGATGGCCACGAACACGAGGAGGCAGTGGGTGGCGGGCGTGAACTCGCCGCTGCGGGGGTCGGCGGACTCCACGGTCACCACCACGTGCATGGAGGTGCGCCCGGTGTGGATGATCCGGGCGGTGGCCTCCACCAGGTCCCCGGGGCGGATGGGCCGGGTGAACTCCACGTTGCCCACGTACGCGGTCACGCAGTAGGTGCCGGAGTAGCCGGTGGCGCAGGCGTAGCCGGCCTTGTCGATCCACTCGAGCACGCGCCCGGCCTGGATGGAGGTGCCGTCCCGGGTCTCATCCGTGGGGGCGGCGAGGAAGCGGAGGGTGATTCGATCGCGCACAGGGCGATCATGTCACCCCCGGGGAGTCACCGGCAGTCCCGGAACACCGTCACTCCCGGGGTGTCACCGTCAGCCCTCGATCACCGTCACTCCCGGGGCGTCACCGCCAGCCCCCGAACACCATCACTCCAGACGGGTCACGGTGTGGGCGGAGTCGATGATGGCCGGATCGTGGGAGGCGGTGATCACCACCACGTCCCGGGCGGCGGCCTCCTGCAGCACGTCTGCCACGATCCCGGCGGCCGTCCGGTCCAGGCTCGCGGTGGGCTCGTCCAGCACCAGTACCCGTGGCTCCAGGAGGAGGGCGCGCGCGAGTCCGGCCCGCTGCCTCTCGCCCCCGGAGAGTGTCTCCACCCGGTGGTGGGCGCGCTCCGCGAGTCCGAGGCGGCCCAAGAGCTCCTGCGCCCGTGCCACGTACTCCTCGGTGCGCCGCTCGGGGACGGCCGGCATCAGCACGTTCTCGAGGGCAGTGAACCCGTCGATGCAGCCGGAGGCCTGGTCCAGGTAGCCCATCCAGCCACGCCGCCGGGCCGCCCGCTGGTCCTGGCTGAGCGCGGCGATCGCGGTCCCGTCCCAAGAGACGGCCCCGGCCTGTGGTTCGGCGAAGCCTGCGATGGCCCGCAGGATGGACGTCTTCCCGGAGCCGGAGCGCCCGCGAAGCAGTGGGACGCCCCGGCGGCGAGGTCCAGGTGGAGCCCCTCTACCAGCAGCACCTCCCGGTCCTCCCCGAACCACACGCCCACATCCTCCAGCCCGACGACGGAGCCTCGCCCTGCGTCCGGAACCTCGACCTGCGTA
>CAZTOM010000371.1:0-1826 GCA_964615555.1 uncultured Actinomycetaceae bacterium | reverse complement strand
TGCCCGTGCAGTCCTTCCGGCGCTCCCGGGAGGTGTTCGCCGGCACCGACCTGTCCGACGACCCGGCCCACGTCGCCCAGAACCTGCGGGCGATGCGCCTGGCCTTCCTGGCGCTCTCGACCGGCGCGATCGCCGCCATCCTCTATGCCTTCGAGATCTCCGTGCCGTTTACGATCGTTGCCGTCGTGATCACGGCACTCCTGCTCGCCGGTGCCGCCGTCCTTGCGGTCCGACGTCGACGATGAAGCGCCCGTCCTAGTCGTTGCACCGGACTTCCACTGCGCCGGCGCCCGAGTCATGGGCTCCCTCGAACCAGGCGACAACATACTTCACGCCGTCGCCGGTCTGCTGGTATGTGAATACCGCCGGTTGCGAAGAACGACCGACCGTGCCCGGCCTGCCGTCCGCAACGATCTCGGTGCCGCCCCAGGTAAATCGGATCACGCCTTGTGCTTGGAAGGTCCCGGTGCCTGCGTGCAGCAGTTCCTCCGGCGAGGTGGAGATCTCAATGCTGGATCCTTGCGGTGCGTCGATCGGTCCGCCGACGCCTTCGGCGCGGATGTGATCCGCTCCGATGTAGCAGTGGTCTGCGGCGTAGACGAAGTTCTGATGGTCCGTGCCGCCCGTCCAACTCAACGCGATCTCACCGGCTGCGGGGCCTGCCGGACCAGCCGGTTCGCGCGGCCCGTTCGCGTCAGATGCGTCGTTCGGGCTCTCACTGTCGGATTGTGGCTCCTCGGCCGCCTCTTGTGGATCCTCGCTGTCGGGTTGCGCGTCCTCGGTCGGCTGTGGTGGGTCCGTGGTGGGCTCCGCAGTCACCGATGCTGATGCTGTCGGTGCACCGGAGCCCTCAGGGCAGGATGAGCACCCGCTGATCGTCGCGGTGAGCATCGAACCGAACAGGACGATCGCTGCGGTTCTGCGCGCCGTTCGCAGTGACGAGGCGTTGGAGGTCACGCCAAGCCGCTGACGAGCCCTCACCGCACACTGATGAGAGCCACCGGTCGGGGGTGGATGGCTATTAGCCACCGCAGTCCACCTCGACAATGCCGTGAGCCGAGTCCCCCTCCGGGAGCGGAGCATCGCCGTGCGCTTGATAGAGGCCCTCGACGGTGAAGGATCGACCCTGCACTGAAAGGGTGAAGCCCGTATTGTCGAACGACGGATCGAGCGTGTAGAAGTCATCCGGTGATGTCATGGGCTGGTCGGTGCCAAGCTCGATGTCGACGCCGCCGGCGTAGCTGCCCTCGTAGGCGGTGAGGTCGATGTCGAGGAAGGCGATCTCTCCGGTCGCCGTGTTGCTGCCCGGCCCGTAGACCACCATGTCGTCCTCGCCCACGATGCACATCCTGGGCGAGAACTCGAATGTGAGCCCACCGATCTGGGCGGTCGCACTCCCGTGACCCGTCCCTGCTTCGGCGGGTTGCGAGTCATCGGATTGTGAATCATCGGGTTGTGCTTCATCGGACGCCGACGCTGGATCCGTGTCCTTCGTCGGAGCGGTCGCCGCACTGTCAGAATCGGCGCCGCAGGCCGTCAACGTGAACGCAAGCGCCAGACCGAGGGCACCCAGACGGCAGCGACGGGGTACGTCTTTGAGTCGAGAAGGATCCATGTCTGAGGATGGTAGGAGCCGTCCTGTCAGCAATATGAAAGCCGCCAAGGAGTATGGCGGCCATGGGAACACGGTGTTTTCATGATGCTCACAGAACCGCACTTAGCGTGTGACCATGCGTACTCATCGAAATCTGCTCCCTGCCCTCGGCACCGCCCTGCTGCTCGTTCTGACCGGATGCGCCTCGGATCCAGCGCCGAGCGCGCCCGAC
>CAZTOM010000370.1:0-1837 GCA_964615555.1 uncultured Actinomycetaceae bacterium | reverse complement strand
CCAACTACTTGACCAGACGTAGTACATCTGGCACAGTAGTTACTACGTCAGGCACAGTACGTCAGACGAGGAGGTGGAACCGATGATCAGCAGTGACGTCATCCGTGGCTACGTGGACGTCCTGGTGCTCGACTCCGTGATGGACGAACCCAGCTACGGCTACGCGATCTCCAAGGCGATCGAGGAGAAGGCCGGCGGGCAGTACGTCATCAAGGAGACCACGCTGTACTCGGCGATGCGCCGGCTGGAGGAGGCCGGCGCGCTCGAGAGCTTCAAGGGCGGGGAGAGCCAGGGGAGGCCCCGCACCTACTACCGCATCACCCCCCAAGGACACGAGCTGTACCGCAACAAGTGCGCGGAGTGGCACACCACGGTGGACGTGGTAGGGCGCTTCGTGCGGGAGGAGAACTGAGATGGATTCCATCACCACCTACATCGACCACATGTTCAGCGCCCTGCCCCACACCAGTGAGGTGCGGCGCGCGAGGGGCGAGCTCCTCCAGATGAGCGAGGACCGCTACCTAGAACTGCGCGCCGAGGGCCTCACCGAGAACGAGGCCGTGGGCCGCGTCATCACCCAGTTCGGGAACCTGGACGAGCTTGCCGACGAGCTCGGCATCCGCACCGTCATCGAGGGCGGGCACGAGGAGGCCATCGCACTCTCCGCCGCGGACGCCGAGGGCTACCTTCGCACCAGCGCCCGCGCCTCCACCCTCATCGGGACGGGCGTGCTCGCAATCCTGGTGGGGCTCGCCATCCAGCAGTTCGTGGACTCCCAGCCCCTCGGACTCGGCCTGTTCCTCACGTTCGTGGCCGCCGGGGTCGCCTCGTTCGCGGCCTCCGGGATCCTCATGGGGCAGTTCTCCCAGCTCGAGGACCGGGTCCTGCATCTGGACGGCGCCACGCTCGCGCACTACCGCAGCACGCGCGAATCGGAGTTGCGGGAGTACATGGGCCACATTGTGGGCGGCCTCGCCGCGATCATCCTCGGTGCCGCCTTCAACGCGATCGGCTACTCGCTGGAGGACGGCGTGGGCTTCCGCGCCGCCGGCCCAATCATCATCGGCGCGGGCGTCTTCCTCCTCATCAGGGGCGGCATGCGCCGCATGGCCCTGGACCGCCTCACCTCCCAGGGCGACTTCGCCCGCACCAAGCAGGAGGACCCCTCGCTCGTCAGCCGCTGGGCGGGCCCCTACTGGTTGGCCGCCACCACCATCTACGTGGCCTGGAGCTTCATCACGGGCGATTGGGGCACCACCTGGATCGTCTGGCCCATTGCCGGCGTTGCCTTCGCGCTCCTCGCCGCGGTCCTGAACGCGGCCCGTCCGCAGGCCGGCTCCCGGCCCCGGTAGGCCCGCACACACGTTCCCCGACGACGGAAGGAGGGTTCCGTCGTCGGGGAACGGTGCGTTGGGCGCGCCGACGACGGAAGGCAGGTCCCGCCGTCGGGGAGCGGTGTGGGTCAGCCGTCCTGCCGGTTGGCGAGGTAGTAGCGGATGAGCGCCTGGGTGGAGGCGTCCTGGCGGGCGATCTCCGCCTCATCTCCCTCGACGGCGTCCGTGAGGTCCTTGGCCATGGCCTTGCCCAGCTCGACGCCCCACTGGTCGAAGGAGTCGATGCCCCACACGACGCCCTGGACGAACGTGATGTGCTCGTAGAGCGCGATGAGCTGGCCGAGCACGGACGGGGTCAGCGCCGGGGCCATGATCGAGGTGGTGGGCCGGTTGCCCGGGAAGGTCTTGGCGGTCACCAGGTCCTCGGCCACGCCGTCGGCGCGGACCTCCTCGGCGGTCTTGCCGAACGCGAGCGCCGCGGTCTGGGCGAAGAAGTTGCCGAG
>CAZTOM010000369.1:0-1838 GCA_964615555.1 uncultured Actinomycetaceae bacterium | reverse complement strand
ACGTGCTGCTCGCCTTCTACGACTACCCGGCCGAGCACTGGGTCCACCTGCGCACGACGAACCCGATCGAGTCCACCTTCGCTACCGTACGGCTACGTCAGCGCGTCACCAAGGGGCCCGGCTCCCGGGCCGCGGGGATCGCGATGGCATTCAAGCTCATCCAGTCCGCACAAGCCAGGTGGCGAGCAGTCAACGCGCCCCATCTCGTCGCTCTGGTCCGTGCCGGCGCGACCTTCGACAAAGGCATCCTCGTCGAACGACCCGACGAACCGACCCACGAATCAGGAGGCGATCAACACGTCGCGTGACACGCCCATCCACAGGTCTTGACTATTCCTCACCCACGACACGACGACGGCCCACCCGATGAGGGGAAGTGTCCACTCCTCCGAGTCAGCGGCGGTGAACCTCACCCGCCCGGATGCCGGCGTCATGCTGAGGACGGTTCCTACTGTCGGTGTGTGCTTCATCGGGCTATCTCCTCGAGCTCGCAGGGGTTGGGAACGCTTCGGCCCGCTGATACCGGCGAACCGTTCCCGTTACCCCCGTTCCCTATAGAGCGGGGAACGGGGTAACGGGGGTCTACGCCGTTACCGGGGAACGCTTTGGGAACGCTTTGGGAACGGGGAACGCTAGGCATGCTCCGGCCCTCCCGCATACGGCTTGATGAGCTGATGAGGCGTCGAGTCCGTCACGTATCCGTCGATGGTGAGGAACGTCAGGGCCTCAATCGCCTTGCCTCGGTTCCCGCCCACAAGGGTGAGGATTTTCCGCTGAGACAGCGGCCCGTGCTCGGCCAGGGCGGCGCTGATTTTCGACATGAGGACAGTCGGGCGGAACGTGCTCGCGCCCGTCTTCGTCACCGGCGCAGCGACCGACACGAGGACCACCCCGGCCCCGGTCGCATCTAGCACCACGTCGGCGAACCAGTGCAGCCCCGACGAGGGCAACGCGTGCTTGCGTAGCTGCCCTGGGCGGTCCTTGGCAATCCGCACCGTCGAGGAACCGACGAGGCCGACCCCGGCCGCCTTGCGCCCCTCGAGGATGAATGCGGCACCGTCGAGGGCGTTCAGCTTGTGAACCGCTCCCAGGGCGTACCGGCCCCGGCCCTCGGTGCTCTTCGTGAGGTGGTCGAGGGACACGGCCGCCGCGCCGGCTCGGGTGAGCCGCCGCGGCAGCATCCGGCCGAACGTCGCGCAATCCTTGTTGTCGAGAGGGTTCAGCCCGTGCAGCGTCATGCCCTCGGTCACCCCGTCGACCACCGCCAGAGTCGGCCGAACGTCTCCGAGCAGCTGGGCCAGGTCCTCTATCCCGCGGCCCTCGGTGAGAGGCGACTCCGGGCGGATGTAGTGAAAGTGCGTCCGCAGCCGCTCGGCGTCGCATCCCATCGACAGCAGCCGCCCCGCGACGGGTCCGGCGTCATCCTCGAAGTCGATGTAGGCCACGTGGCGACCGCGCTCCACCTCGACGAGGGCCCCGGCCAGGGCAAACCACGTCTTCAGCGACTCCGACTCACCCGCGACGGTGTGAGCCTTGCCGGGGTAGAACACTCCGACCCCATCACTACGGGCGCCCACGGTCGCCTCTGGGGGTGTCCACTCGCCTGCGAGAACGTCGGTCAGATCGACGGGTTGCCAGGTGCGTGGCGGTTCCTCGGCCCACGGGTCGGGCACATCGGGTTCGGGGTAGTCCGCGGCATAGAGGCTCACGACTCCACCCCCTCACCGCGACGGGCAGCCCACCACGCAGCCCTCAGCCGGGCGCGCTCGGCGTCGGCCTCGCAGTCACGCTCGGGCAGGTTCGCCATGCTCCAAACGACCATCGCCGCGGCCCTCTGC
>CAZTOM010000368.1:0-1842 GCA_964615555.1 uncultured Actinomycetaceae bacterium | reverse complement strand
CCATCACCCGGCAGGAGCAGAACGTGCTCACCCTGCTCGGCCGCGGCATGAAGGACTCGGAGATCGCCGAGCGGCTCGAACTCTCGGAGCGCACCGTCTCCCGCGTCATCAACCAGCTCTACGAACGCACCTCCTCCGAGACCCGTTTCGAGCTCGGCATGAAGGCCTCCCGTTTCGACTGGGTCTGACCCCGCCCGCCCCCGCTCGGCCCCAGACCCACCGCCCCACCACCCCTCCCCCGGGCCCACCGCCCCACCACCCCTCCCCCAGACCCACCCACCTCGCCGACGGTCTACCCGCCCATCAACCCGTGGGACCATCCTCGCGGTGCCGCAGTCCGACCCCGGCCCCTCGCCCCCGGGCCGCCCGCTGGGCAGGCTCGGATATGTGAGAACACCCGAGCCACAGGCAACGCGGGTTCGCGCCGCCGCCTCCAGACAACTGGCACTCGTTCTCGGCCTACCCACCGCTGGCGCACTCGCCGGCGCACTTATCGCCACCACGTTCCAGTGGGCCATGAGCATCAACGGCACCGCCTCCCTCCCACCCGCCGCCGCCACCTCCTCCACCCTCAACACCGCCCTCACCGCCAGCCACACCGCGCTCACCGCCGGCACCACCGTCCCGGGCGCCGCCGTGGGCGTGTTCGATCCCGTCACGATCGCCCTGTGGGCCGTGATCGGCCTGGTGGTCGGGCTCGTGGGTGCACTGACCCTGCTCGGCGAGCGCCTCACCGCCACCGTCACGCGGGACCTCCTCACCCTCGAATGGGACGACGCCGTCACCACCGTCCCCCGCCACCTCACCGATTCCGTGGTGCTCTCCCAGGACCTTGTGGTGCTCGGCCCGGAGAGCGCGGAACTCGCCCGCGTCCGCAGCTCGCTCTCCCCCGCCCGCCTGCGCGAGGCGCTCCGCCTCCACGGCTGGCCCGAACCGGTCACCCAGGAGCCGGACGAGGACCTCTGGTCCACCTGGGAGCCGCGCGACCACCGCCTCTCTCCCTCCGCCCAGCGCTTCCTGGCCGCCCGCGCCACCGCCCTGCGCGAGCGCGCCGGCGCCGATGCCGAACACCTCCGCCGCGCCCTCGTCTCCCAGGGGATCATGGTCCGCGAGCGCCGCTCCCGCGGCTCCTGGCACCAGCAGTGGCGCCGCGTCCCCGTGGCCACACTCGCCACCGCCCGCACGGCCTCCCGGGACTGACCCACCCCCTCCCCCGACGGCGGAACCCACCTCCCGCCCCTCCCTCACCACACCCCGTGCCCGGCAAAACCCCAGCCCCCGTACCTCCCTCACCACACCCCGTGCCCGGCAGTACGCAGACCTCACCACTCGCTCACGCAACTCCCCGGCCGGGGGGTTCGAAGTGTGGTTGACTGATTCGTGACCAATTCCTGCACCGTGCAGAGGAGCCATGACGCCGTTCGCCGAGGATGACGCCGCCACCTATGAGGGGCCGGCCGCGATCCACGTGGAAGGCGCCCAGGTCCACACCATCCGCACGGGCCTCGAGCAGCGGGGCCAGCTCGCGCGCCTCTTGGTCCACGATCTCGCCACCGAGCGCCGCACGATCGCCGAGGGCCTGATTCCTCCGGATGTGCTGGCGGAGACTCCGGGCTGGTCGGCGTCCCTGTGCTCGCGTCCCCCGGACTCTGATCCCTCGCTGTTGCTCTCCGGCGCGGAGCTGGTCCGCAACGCGGATCGCAGTTGGACCGTGCTCGCTGACCGGACCTCGCTGCCCTACGGCCTGGGGCTCCTCGCCCAGGCGCCGTGGGGGGAGGAGAGCCCGTTCACCGAGTTCTCCCGGGCCCTGCGGGAGGAGCTCGACCGCCGCAGTCCCAACCG
>CAZTOM010000367.1:0-1854 GCA_964615555.1 uncultured Actinomycetaceae bacterium | reverse complement strand
TCGTCAACCTCATGAACAACACGCTCGACGGCGACTACCAGACCTTCAAGGCCAACGACGGCGCGTACGTGCGCGAGCACTTCTTCGGGCGCGACCCGCGCACCAAGGCCCTCGTGGCGAACATGTCGGACGACGAGATCTGGGCGCTGCGCCGCGGCGGCCACGACTACCGCAAGATCTACGCCGCCTACAAGGCCGCCACCGAGCACACCGGCCAGCCCACCGTGATCCTGGCGCACACCATCAAGGGCTACGGGCTGGGCCCGTCCTTCGCCGGGCGTAACGCCACGCACCAGATGAAGAAGATGCGCGTGAAGGACCTGAAGATCTTCCGCGACTTCCTCCACATCCCGCTCACGGACGCCCAGCTCGAGGAGGACCCCTACCTCCCGCCGTACTTCCGGCCGGACCCGAACCACGAGGCCCACCAGTACATGCTGGAGCGCCGCAAGGCGCTCGGCGGGTTCCTCCCGGAGCGGATGGCCCCCAAGCAGAAGCAGCTCACCCTGCCCGCGGAGAAGTCCTACGAGATCCTCAAGGGCGGCTCCGGCAACCAGGAGATCGCCTCCACCATGGCGTTCGTCCGCCTGCTGCGCGAGCTGCTGAAGGACAAGGAGATCGGCAAGCGGATCGTCCCGATCATCCCGGACGAGGCCCGCACCTTCGGCCTCGACTCGATCTTCCCCACGGCGAAGATCTTCCACACCGGCGGCCAGAACTACACGGCCGTGGACCACGACCTGATGCTCTCCTACAAGGAGTCCGAGCAGGGCCAGATCCTGCACCTCGGCATCAACGAGGCCGGCTCGGCCGCCGCGATGCAGGTGGTGGGCACCACGTACGCCACGCACGGCGAGCCGATGATCCCGGTGTACATCTTCTACTCGATGTTCGGCTTCCAGCGCACCGGCGACCAGTTTTGGGCGGCCGGCGACCAGCTCGCGCGCGGCTTCGTGATCGGCGCCACCGCGGGCCGCACCACGCTCACCGGTGAGGGCACCCAGCACATGGACGGCCACTCCCCGCTGCTGGCGGGCACCAACCGGGCGTTCGTGATCTACGACCCGGCCTACGCCTACGAGATCGGCCACATCATCCGCGACGGCCTCACGCGCATGTACGGTGACGGCTCGGATGGCCGCGACCAGAACGTCATGTACTACCTCACCGTGTACAACGAGCCCATGCGCCAGCCCGCCGAGCCGGAGGACCTCGACGTGGACGGCCTGCTGCGCGGCATCTACCGCGTGGCCGACCACGACGGCAAGGGAGGGGAGAAGGTCCAGCTCCTCGCCTCCGGCGTGGGACTGCCGTGGGCGATGCACGCCAAGGAGCTCCTGCGAGAGGACTGGGGCGTGGACGCGGCCGTGTGGTCCGTGACCTCGTGGTCGGAGCTGCGGCGTGACGGCCTGGATGCCGACTACCACAACTTCCTCAACCCCAACGAGGAGCAGAAGGTGGCGTTCGTGACCCAGCAGCTCGAGGGAGCCCAGGGCCCGTTCATCGCCACCTCCGACTACGACCACCTGGTGCCGGACCAGATCCGCAAGTGGATCCCCGGCGAGCTCCACACGCTCGGCGCGGACGGCTTCGGCTTCTCCGACACCCGCCAGGCGGCACGCCGTTACTACCACATCGACGCCCACTCGCTGACCGCGAAGACCCTCGAGGCGCTCGCCGCCGAGGGCCGCTACGACAAGAAGTACGTGGCGGAGGCCATCGAGAAGTACCAGCTCATGGACGTTCGCGCCGGCCAGTCCGGCTCCGAGGGCGGAGACGCCTAGGGTTCACGCCAAAGGGCGGGTGGCCACCGGCCGCCCGCCCTTCGCGTACCCGGGATTCAGTACCCGGCAA
>CAZTOM010000366.1:0-1856 GCA_964615555.1 uncultured Actinomycetaceae bacterium | reverse complement strand
TGAGGCGGGGCTGGCCGCGACGGCCCTCGAGGGAGTCCAGCAGCGCGGTCTCCTCACCGCAGATGTACGCGCCGGCTCCGGCGTGCACGGTGATCTCGATGTCGTAGTCCTTGTTGGGGCCGAGGCCCGTGCCGATCAGGCCGGCCTCGCGCGCCTCGCGGACGGCGGCGAGCAGGCGGCGGTAGACGTGGACCACCTCGCCGCGCAGGTAGATGAACGCGTGGTGGCCGCCGATCGCGTACGTGGTGATCGCCATGCCCTCGATGAGCACGTGCGGGTTCGCCATCATGAGCGGGATGTCCTTGCAGGTACCCGGCTCGGACTCGTCCGCGTTGACCACCAGGTAGCGGGGCCCGCCGTCCGGGGCGGGGAGGAAGGACCACTTGAGGCCGGTGGGGAACCCGGCGCCGCCACGGCCGCGCAGCGAGGAGTCCTTCATCACGTTGACGATCTCGGCGGGGTCCATGCCCTGGGCCTTCTCCCAGGCCGCGTAGCCGCCGTGCTCGCGGTAGACGTCGAGCGTCCAGGAGCGGTCGGTTCCCCAGAGCTCGGAGAGGACCGGGGTCAACCGGCCGGGTTCGGTGAGCGTCACTTCTCATCCTCCTTGCTGGGGGCCTCCGCCTCGTCCTCGACGGCGGTGTCCGGGTCCGGGGTGTCCGGCTTCTCCACCTGCTCCGGGTCGGAGTCGGCCGGGGTGGTGGGCTCGCGGTCCGCGGAGGATCCGGGCTCGCCGGCCGCGGGGGCGCCTTCGGACACGTCCTCGTCTCCTCCTGCGTCAGCGGTGGGGGTCTCGGAGGCGAGCGGTGCCGCCTCCGGGTCGTAGGGGGCGCGCCAGCCGTGCTCCTCGGCCAGGCGGTTGCCCAGCAGCGAGGCGGGCCCGGCGGAGGGACCCTCGTCCACGTGGCCGTCCTCGAAGCCGGCGAGCACCCGCGAGACCTCGCGGAACGTGCCCACCCTCTCCGGGCCGCGGGTGGGGTGGATGTCCTTACCGGCCAGCAGGTCCTCCACGAGCTGGAGGGCGGAGGCGCGGGTCTGGTTGTCAAAGAACTCCCAGTTGACCATCACCACGGGGGCGTAGTCGCACGCGGCGTTGCACTCGAGGCGCTCGAGGGTGATCAGCCCGTCCTCGGTGGTCTCGTCCGCGCCAATGCCGAGCCGCTCGGAGACGGCCTCGTAGATGAGGTCGCCGCCCATGACGCCGCACACCGGGTTGATGCACACGCCGAAGTTGTAGGTGCCGTTGGGGTGGCGGCGGTACTGCGAGTAGAAGGTGGCCACCGCGGAGACCTCGGCGCGCGTGAGGCCGAGCACCTCGGCGCACAGCGCGATCCCGCGCGCGGAGACGAACCCGTCCTCCGACTGCACCAGGTGCAGCATGGGGCCGAGGGCGGACCGCGGGTTGTCGGGGTAGCGGGAGACGATCTCCTCCGCCTCGGCACGCAGCCGCGCGTGGACGTCCGGAGCGAACCCAGCGCTCATCGGTCAACACCTCCAAGGACGGGGTCGATCGTGCCGAGGGCGGTGATGACGTCGGCGATCACGCCGCCCTCCACCATCATCGACAACGACTGCAGGTTGGCGAACGAGGGCTCGCGGAAGTGCACGCGGGAGGGGCGGGTGCCGCCGTCGGAGACGGCGTGGCACAGCATGAGGCCCTTGGCGTGCTCCACCAGCGAGTAGGCCTGGCCGGGAGGAACCCGGAAGCCCTCGGTCACGATCTTGAAGTGGTAGATCAGGGACTCCATGGAATCGGCCATGATCTCGCGAATGTGCTCGAAGGAGTTCCCCTGGCCGTCGGCGCCCACGGAGAGCTGGGCGGGCCAGGCGATCCGCTTGTCCTCCACCATCACGGGCTC
>CAZTOM010000365.1:0-1888 GCA_964615555.1 uncultured Actinomycetaceae bacterium | reverse complement strand
GCGGCGCCCCCGGAGACGATGTACTTCAGGTTCCCACCCATGACGGCGGCGATCTTGGAGAGGACCAGGCGGTCGGCCACTCCGCGCTGCGCCTTAAGCGCCACGCCGGGCCCGTCCTCGGTCTCGAGGGCGCGGGAGTAGGTGATGGCGGTCTTGGCGGCCCACCGGAAGATCTTCTGCTTGGTGCCACCGCCGGTCTTGGCGTCCGCCGCGTTGTACACCTTCTCCAGCACGCGAGGGGCGGTGAGCAGGTAGGTGGGCTTGAAGGTGGCCATGTCTGCCACCAGGTTCTTGGTGTCCGGGGCGTGGCCGAGCACCGTGTCCGAGGTGACCGCGAGCACCTCGATGAAGCGGGCGAACACGTGCGCCAGCGGGAGGAAGAGAAGGGTGCGCGGGTTGTCCTCGATCACCACTTCCGGGAAGCCGCGGCAGCCGGACTCGGTGATGAATACGAAGTTCTTGTGCTTGAGCGCCACGCCCTTGGGGATACCGGTGGTGCCGGAGGTGTAGATGATCGTGGCGAGGTCCTCTCCGCGCACGGCGGCGGCCCGCTCCTCCGCCACTGCCGCCGCGGCGGGGTCTGCCGCACCGCGGCGGTTGATCTCCGCGATTGCGCCGTCCTCGATCACGAGCAGTTCGCGTACGCGGTCCCGTGCGTCCACGAGGTCGCGCACGGCGTCCGCCTGGGAGCGGTCTCCGGTGATGAAGAAGGAGATCTCCGAATCGTCCAGGATGTGCTCGATCTGGGAGGGGGAATCGGTCTGGTAGATGGCCACCGGGACGGCGCCGATCCACCACAGCGCGAAGTCCAGCTGCGAGAACTCGTAGGAGGTGGGGGCCAGGATCGCCACCCGGTCACCTGGCTCGATCCCGGAGGCCACCAGGCCCGCAGCGAGCTGGCGGACCTCCTCGGTGAACTGGCCCACCGTGACGGGGACCCACTGGGACCCCAGGGACGCCTTGCGCTCCCACTGGACGGCGGTGGTGCGGGTCTCGGCCTTGCGGCGCAGGAGCCCTCCGATGGACATCTCCGGGTCCCAGACCACCGGGGTCTCGTTCGTGAACGACTGCATGGTGAGCGCTCCTTGAGGGGGTTTCGAGTCAGTGCCGCTCACAGGTTACCCTGCCGTAGGTTCAGGGGGCGCCTGACGCGTGGCGCTACGCCCGAAATCGGCATGGGAGACGCACCCGACGTAACTCACACCGTCGGCGAGACGCCGACGCCGAGGGTGTGACTTACGTACGGGAGGCGGGTGACGGCGTCAGGCACTCGGTACGTAACTCACACCATCGGCGAGAAAGGGGCTACGCCGTGGGGAGCTCCAGTTCGTGGGCCACCACCGTGGCCTCCTCGGCACCCTCGGCCTCCACGAACGCCAACTCGCCGGCCACGCGGCCACCGGAGCGGATATCGCGCAGCGCGCCCGCCTCCTCGAGCGCCGCCTCCCAGCCTGCAGGCACCTCCACGGTCACCGAGAGCAGGGGGGTACGCGGGGAGACCTTCGCGTCCGTCTTGACCTTGCGCAGCTCGGAGAGCACGTCACCGGCCATCGCCACCAGCTCCGGGTCCGCTCCCGCGCCGATCTCGGCCAGCGGGGCCGCCTCCGGCCACGCGGCCAGGTGCACGGAGCCGTCCTTCCACCAGGACCAGACCTCCTCGGTCACGAACGGCAGCACCGGCGCGAACAGGCGCAGCATGGTGTCCACCGCGATCACGAGTGCCGTGTTCGCGGAGAGGGACTCCTCTGGAGAGCAGTACTCGCCGTCCTGGTTGTAGGCGCGGTCCTTCACCAGCTCGAGGTAGTCGTCGCAGAAGTTCCAGAAGAACGTCTCCGTCACCTCGAGGGCCTTCGTATGGTCGTAGGCCTCCAGCGAGGCCGTCGCCTGC
>CAZTOM010000364.1:1146-1899 GCA_964615555.1 uncultured Actinomycetaceae bacterium | reverse complement strand
GTGGTCAACCGGGTCATCGACGCGGCCGTCACGTACCCCTCCAAGGGCATCCACAAGCGCGTGGACCGGCTGCGGGAGGCAAATCCGAACGCCTCACCGGAGCGGATCGTGGAACTCCTGGAGCGCGACTACCTGAAGCAGGTGGCCCGCGTGGGCGGCACCGTGGGAGCCACTGCGGCGGTGCCCGCGTTCGGGACGGCGGTGGCCGTGGGGCTCGCGGGCGTGCAGTTCGCGGAGTTCCTCACCGATTCCGCGCTCCACGTGATGGCGGTGGCCGATGTGCACGGCGTGCCGCTGGACGATGTGGAGCGGCGGCGCGCCCTCCTGCTGTCCACCCTGCTCGGGGAGGCGGGGGCGGCCGCGGTCCAGCAGGAGCTCGGGGTCTCGGGGCTGTACTGGGCCCGGGCGCTGATCTCCAAGGTGCCGCTCGCCTCCGTGCGCTCGCTGAACGCGCGGCTGCGCCGGATGGTACTGCGCCAGACGGCCCGCTCGGGTGGCCGCGTGGCCCTCGGCCGGCTCCTGCCGTTCGGCGTGGGCGCGGTGATCGGCTACGCCGGCGCCCGCCGGATGGGCCGCGAGGTGGTGGCCGGGGCGCGATCCGCGTTCGGCCCGGCTCCGCGCCGGTTCGCCCGCGAGCGCGGCGAGGTGCTGCGCATGGCGGAGATCGAGGTGTTGGACGGCCGCGAGGCGGCGGACTGGACCGTGCCTGATCCATCGTAGAGTTGCCCGCATGACGATCCACACGGGCTACGA
>CAZTOM010000364.1:0-1136 GCA_964615555.1 uncultured Actinomycetaceae bacterium | reverse complement strand
TGCGGGACGTCCTGGAGAACGGCGCACCGAAGGGCGACCGCACGGGAACGGGCACGCTCTCCGTGTTCGGCCGGCAGATCCGCTACGACCTCAGCGCCGGCTTCCCCCGGATCACCACCAAGTTCGTGGCCATGAAGCCCATCAAGGGCGAGCTGCTCTGGTTCCTGCGCGGGGACACGAACGCCCGCTGGCTCCAGGAGCGCGGCATCACCATCTGGGACGAGTGGGCCGGTGAGGACGGCGAGCTCGGGCCGGTCTACGGCTACCAGTGGCGCAGTTGGCCCGCCCCGGACGGCCGCCACATCGACCAGGTGCAGAACGTCTTGGACCAGCTCCGGGAGAACCCGGACTCCCGCCGCATCATCGTCTCCGCGTGGAACGTGGCGGACCTGGACACGATGGCCCTGCAGCCCTGCCACGCGTTCTTCCAGTTCTACGTGGCGGACGGGAAGCTCTCCTGCCAGCTCTACCAGCGCAGCGCCGACCTCTTCCTGGGTGTGCCCTTCAACATCGCCTCCTACTCGCTGCTCACCCACATGGTGGCCCAGCAGGTGGGCCTCGAGGTGGGTGACTTCGTGTGGACCGGCGGGGACGTCCACCTCTACACGAACCACCTCGAGCAGGCGCGCGAGCAGGCCTCCCGCGAGCCCTTCCCCTTCGGCTGGCTGGACCTGAAGAAGGCCCGGAGCCTGTTCGAGTACGAGATGGATGACATCTTCACGCGGGACTACCAGCACCACCCCGCCCTCACCGGGGACGTCGCCGTATGACCGGCCCGACGGCGGCGGCCGGGCTGGTACCGGACGTCCCCTCCGGTAGGGCGACGGCTGCGGCCGGGCTGGTACCGGACGTCCCCTCCGGCGGGGCGACGGCGGCGGCCGGGCTGGTACGGGAGGTGCGGTGATGACGGGGGCGGGTTCCGCTATCGGGATGATCTGGGCGGAGGACTCCCGCCGGGCGCTCGGCACGGGCGTGGGGATGCTGTGGCACGTGCCTGATGACTTCCGGTTCTTCAAGGCCCAGACGCTGGGCCACCCGGTGATCATGGGACGCCACTCGTGGGAGGCGCTCGGAAAGGCGTTGCCGGGGCGGCGCAACATCGTGGTGACCAGCCGGCGGGACTACGAGGCGGAGGG
>CAZTOM010000363.1:0-1922 GCA_964615555.1 uncultured Actinomycetaceae bacterium | reverse complement strand
CTCTCGGGCACACGGACCTGAACCGTGCGCGTCTGCCTATTCCGCCACTCGCGCAGTGCTGCTCTCCAATCCGGCACGGCGGCTCACGAACCGGAAAGCAGGCAACCGCAATCGTACTACGCGCGGGGAAGCCCCCAAAACGGGAGGCGGTGCGATCTCCGTCACCGGAACGCGCGCCCTACGCAACCTCAGGCACCCGCCTCAGGCACCAGCCTCAGGCGCCGGTCTCAGGCACCCGCCTCAGGCGCCGGCTTCAGGCGCCGGCATTCCCCAGATGATCGCGAACACAACGATCGCCACGGCCGCGGTGGCGAAGAGCCACTCCTTGGTGCGCGCCACGATGAACACGATCGAGAGCACCAGCGGGATGCCCAGCATCACGGTCTTCCAGATGGGTGCGCTCGGTACCCAGCCGGCGTGGTCGGGCTGGGGTTCGCCGGCGTTCAGCCAGAGGTCCAGCAGGGGCATCCCGTTCTCCACCGGTGCAAAAACGAAGGTCAGGACCGCCCCGCCGTAGACGAGCGCGAGCACCCACGATTCCCAGGAGACTCCCTGCGGCAAGCGTCTCTCCACCGTCTGGCCCGTCATCGCGCCCCTTTCGCCTTCGCTCACGAGTGATCTTCTCGCACCTCAACACGGAATGAAAGGTGAGAGGCCAGATCAGGGCGCCAAACCACTCCACAATGGGGGCATGACCACCCCCGCGATCGCCTACGCCACCGACTCCCCCACCTCCCCCTTCCGGCGGATCGAGATCGAGCGCCGCGCGCTCGGCCCGAAGGACGTGCTCATCGACATCGCCTTCGCCGGCATCTGCCATTCGGATCTCCACACCGCCCGCGGCGAATGGGGCCCGGTGACCTACCCACTGGTGCCGGGCCACGAGATCGCGGGCGTCGTACGGGAGGTGGGTGACGCCGTCGGGAAGTACGAGCGAGGAGACCGGGTGGGGGTGGGCTGCTACGTGGACTCGTGCGGCGAGTGCGAGCAGTGCCGGGACCACCACGAGCAGTTCTGCACCGGCAGCGAGGAGTCGCCCGGGACGATCTGGACGTATGACGGCACCGGGCGGGACGGCAAGCCCACCCACGGCGGCTACTCCACCTCGATCGTGGTGGACGAGGACTACGTACTCCGCATCCCGGACCCGATCCAGCTGGACCAGGCGGCGCCACTGCTGTGCGCCGGCATCACCATGTACTCGCCGCTGCGCCTGTGGGGTGCGGGCCCGGGGAGCAAGGTCGCGATCATCGGCATGGGCGGCCTCGGTCACATGGGCGTGCAGCTCGCGGCCGCGATGGGCGCGGAGGTGCACGTGATCTCGCAGACGCGCTCGAAGGAGGAGGACGCGCTGCGCTTCGGCGCCGCCGCGCTGCACGCCACCTCCGAGGAGGGCACGCTCAGGGGGCTGCGCGGCACGTTCGACCTGATGATCTCCACCATCTCCGATACCGCCGACCTCTCCCGCCACCTCCGCGCCCTCAAGCCCCGCGGAGTCCTCGCGAATGTGGGCCTGCCGGAGCACCCGTTCTCGTTCGGGCTGGGGCCGCTGGTCAACGGCGCGAAGGTACTGGCGGGCTCGCAGATCGGCGGCATCCGCGAGACGCAGGAGATGCTCGACTTCTGCGCCCAGCACGGCCTCGCCGCCCAGGTGGAGGTGATCGGCGGGGAGGACATCACCGCCGCCTACGACCGCGTGGTCGGCTCGCAGGTCCGCTACCGCTACGTCATCGATACGGCCACGTTCTAGCTCCCCGACGGCGCCGCCCCCCTCCCGCCGTTTCGGATCTGCTCCGCCGACCACTCGCCCACGCCGATGTAGAGCGCCTTGCCCTGGCGCACGACGTCGGCGAACGCCTGCATGGTCCTGGCCCGGTTGCGGTCAGAGGTGGACAAGCTGCGGAAGGACAACGAGTTCCTGA
>CAZTOM010000362.1:0-1923 GCA_964615555.1 uncultured Actinomycetaceae bacterium | reverse complement strand
CTGCGCACGGGCGGCGGCCACCCCGTCACCCTCACCACGCCGCAGAAGCTGATGATCTTCGTGCTCTCGATGGCACTGTTCGGCCTCGCGAACATCATCCTCGAGATCATCCCGGACGTGACGATCGGCCCGATCGACGTCTCCGTCTCCTACTTCGTGTTCGTGCCCCTCACCATGGTGGCCCTGTTCTCCCCGTTCTGGGCGGCGCTCGGCGCCCCCCTCGGTGAGATCGTGTTCGTGGACCTCCTCATGGGCGACTTCTCCGGCCTCTCCGAGATCGAGGGCTTCATCCAGATGTTCCTCGCCCTCTACATCGCCGGCTCCCTCATCCGGAACCCGCGCTCGCGCCTCCAGATCTGGATGGGCGCCATCCTGGTGGTGGTGATCGACAAGGCCCTCTCCGCCATCGTGGACCTCGCCAAGGTCTGGTTCGCCCTCGAGGACCCGGAGTACGTGGAGGGCCTGCCCGAGTCCATCCTCTTCCTCGAGACCCTTGGCTTCGGGGTGGACATCGTGATGTCCGGCATCCTGTTCGGCGCGATCCCCGCCATGTGGCTGATCCCGGCCCTCCACGGCAAGATCGAGCCCCTGCTCGGCATGCGCCCGCGCGTCCCCGGCGAGCCCATCCCCGGCCAGGCCCCGCGCGCCGGCTGGTTCGTGGGCGTGGCCGTGCTCCTCGCCATCGGCTCCGCCTTCTTCGCCTTCATCGAGGCGTGGGACCTGAACGTGGGCGAGTGGGAGCCGGACTTCCTGGACCAGTTCGGTGACAACTTCCTGTGGGTCTCCGTGGGCGTGATCGCCGTGGTGTTCGTGGGCGCGTTCCTGCTGTGGCGCTTCGGCCAGAAGAAGGACGCCGCCCAGGAGGAGGCCCTGCGCGCCGAGGCCGAGGAGGCCGTGGCCATCGCCGAGCGTGAGCGCCGTGAGGAGTCCGTGCGCGCGTGAGCGTCATCATCGAGGTGTCGGACCTCAGCTTCCGCTACCCGGGAGCTGAGGCCGACACCCTCCGCAACGTGAACCTCCGCATCGAGCGGGGGGACTTCGTGGCCGTGGTGGGTGGAAACGGGTCCGGCAAGACCACCCTGTGCAAGAGCTTCAACGGGCTGGTGCCCCACTACTGGGCGGGCGACTTCGCCGGCGCCGTGGTGGTGGACGGCGTGGACACGTTCACCTCCTCCGTGGCGGAGCTCTCCGCGAAGGTGGGCTACGTCTACCAGGACTTCATGAACCAGTTGGTGCGTCCCACCGTGCGAGACGAGATCTCCTTCGGCCCCATCAACTTCGGCCACACCGACCACGCGGAGCGCACCGCCGAGGTGATCACCTCCCTCGGCCTGGAGGAACTCACGGACCGGTTCACGTGGCAGCTCTCCGGCGGCCAGGCACACACCACGGCCCTCGCCTCCGTGCTCGCGCTGCGCCCCCAGATCCTTGTGGTGGACGAACCCGTGGCCGAGCTGGACCCGGCCCGGGCCCACGAGATCTACCGCCAACTGCGCTGGCTGAACGAGGAGCTCGGCCTCACCATCATCACGATCGAGCACCACGCGGAGTTCATCGCCCAGTACGCGAACACCGTGGTGCTCATGTCCGAGGGCGCCCCCGTCTGGCACCTGCCCGTGGACGAGGCCATGAACCGCACCCGCGAGCTGGAGCAGCACGGCATCCCCGCCCCCCAGGTGGTGCGGGTGGGCCGCGCCGCCGGGCTCGCCCACGCCCCCCGGGACATCCCGAGCGCGGTGCGGCGCCTCCGCGAGGCCGGGGTGGTCGCCCGAGACGTACCCCGAACGCCACGGGAGCGGCCGGGAGCGCGGGTGGTGGCGTCGTCGTCGGGAGTGACGCACTCCTACCGCTCCGTGGGAGGGCAGCTGCACACGGCACTCGAGGGGATCGACCTCGAGCTGTACGAGGGGGACCGGGTGGCGC
>CAZTOM010000361.1:449-1931 GCA_964615555.1 uncultured Actinomycetaceae bacterium | reverse complement strand
GAGGATGTGGGCACCCTCGGCCACCATCGTCCGTGCGAGCTCGAGGTAGTAGTCGATGGTGTAGAGCCGCTCGGACGGGTCCAGCATGTTGGAGGTGTAGCACAGGGCCACCTCGGCCACGGCGGTGCCAGTCTCGCGGACCGCGTGGACGGCGGGGGCGAGCTGGTTGACGTCGTTCAACGCATCGAAGATGCGGAAGATGTCCACGCCGGTGGCGGCGGCCTCGGCCACGAACGCGTCCGTGACCGCGGTCGGGTAGGGGGTGTAGCCCACGGTGTTGCGGCCGCGCAGCAGCATCTGGAGGGGGATGTTGGGCAGCTCGGCGCGCAGCAGCTCGAGGCGGCGCCAGGGGTCCTCGGAGAGGAAGCGGAGCGCCACATCGTAGGTGGCCCCGCCCCACACCTCCATCGAGAAGAGCTGGGGCAGCGTGTAGGCGAACGCGGGCGCGGCGGCCAGGAGGTCGCGGGTACGCACGCGGGTGGCCAGGAGGGACTGGTGCGCGTCCCGGAACGTGGTGTCCGTGACGGCGAGGGCCTCCTGCCCGCGCAGCGCCGCGGCGAAGCCCTCCGGGCCGAGCTCGGTGAGCTTCTGCTTCCAGCCGGCGTGCGGCTGGTGGATGCCGCTCGGGCCGTCGAAGGGGGAGCGCATGGGCTCATCGCGCTTGTCCCCGGGGAAGTGCGGGAGCTTGGTGCGCGGATCGATGCCCTCCCGGCGCGGGCCGTTCGGCTGGTTCACCGTCACCTCGGCGAGGTAGGTGAGCGCCTTGGTGCCGCGGTCCTGGGAGCGGTTGATCTGGGCCAGGTGGGGTTTGAGCGCCAGGAAGTCGGTGGTCACGTTGCCGGCTAGGAAGTCGGGGTCCTCCAGCACGTTCTGGAGGAAGGGGATGTTGGTGGCCACGCCCCGCACCCGGAACTCGGCGAGGGCGCGGCGGGCCCGGCCCACCGCCGTCGGGAAGTCGCGACCACGGCAGGTGAGCTTGACCAGCATCGAGTCGAAGTGCGGGGAGATCTCCGCGCCCGGGTAGACGGTTCCGCCGTCGAGGCGCACGCCGGAACCACCCGGGGAGCGGTAGACGGAGACGGTGCCCACGTCCGGGCGGAATTCGTTGGCGGGGTCCTCGGTGGTGACGCGGCACTGGAGGGCGGCGCCGCGCACCTCGAGGCTGTCCTGGGTGATGCCGAGGTCCGCGAGCGACTCGCCCGCGGCGATCCGGAGCTGGGCCTGGACGAGGTCGATGTCCGTGATCTCCTCCGTGACTGTGTGCTCCACCTGGATGCGGGGGTTCATCTCGATGAACACGTGCTCCCCGGCGCGCTCGCCGGCGGTGGACAGGAGGAACTCCACGGTCCCGGCGTTCTGGTAGCCGATGGAGCGGGCGAAGGTGACGGCGTCGCGGTGGAGGGCCTCGCGGATGGCCGGGTCCAGGTTCTGCGCCGGGGCGATCTCGATCACCTTCTGGTGGCGGCGCTGGAGGGAGCAGTC
>CAZTOM010000361.1:0-439 GCA_964615555.1 uncultured Actinomycetaceae bacterium | reverse complement strand
CTCGAAGAGGTGGACCACGTCCCCGTGGGTGTCCGCGAGGATCTGCACCTCGATGTGGCGCGGCTTGATCACGGCCTGCTCGAGGAAGACTGTGGGGTCCCCGAACGCGGTGTCCGCCTCCCGCATGGCGGCCTTCAGGGCGTCCGGCAGGGCCTCGCGGGTCTCCACCAGGCGCATGCCGCGCCCACCGCCGCCCGCCACGGCCTTCACGAAGATGGGGAAGCCGATCTCCTCGGCCTGCGTGAGGAGCGCATCCACGTCCGCGCTCGGATCGGTGGAGCGCAGCGTGGGGATGCCGGCCTCGCGGGCGGCGCGGATGGCCGCCACCTTGTTCCCCGCGAGCTCGAGCACCTCGGGGGAGGGGCCCACGAACGCGATACCCTCCGCCGCGGCAGCCCGCGCCAGGTCCGGGTTCTCGGAGAGGAAGCCGTAGCCCGGG
>CAZTOM010000360.1:0-1932 GCA_964615555.1 uncultured Actinomycetaceae bacterium | reverse complement strand
CCGCGGGCGGGGGGGGGCCCGCGGCGGCCCGGCCCGGCGGGGCGCCCGGGGGGACGGGCTCCGGTCAGCGCTTGGCGACCGGCTGGATCCCGAAGTCCCGGAAGTCCAGCGGGCGGCGCGGGCTCCACATGTTGTACCAGTTGTCCTCTGCGCCCCACTCGATGGGCGGGCGCTCGTCGTCGTAGATCTGCTCGAGGTCGGTGTAGAGCTCAACCACGGCGCCCGAAGTCTCCACGTAGTAGCAGGCGATGTTGTGCCCGGCGCCGTGGCGCACGGGGCCCCAGATGAGCTCGCGGCCCACCTTGTGGAGGCGGTCGCCGAGCTTGGTGAGGTCCTGCACCGACTGGGCCTGCCAAGCATGGTGGTGGAACTTGCCGTCGCCGGGGAGGATGGCGATGCCGTGGTGGTCGGAGTTGCAGCGCAGGAAGTACGCGTTGCCGCCGATGTTGTCCGAGACGCGGAAGTCGAGGACCTGCGTGAGGAAGTCCTTCATCGAGTTCGTGTCCCGCGGGTGGTAGTTGATGTGCCCGTAGCGGTCGGGGCCGAAGGAGAGCAGCTCGGCGGTGTCCTTCTGCATGCCGGTGTAGACCTCGAAGCCGTAGCCCTCGGGGCCAACGAAGCTGAAGCCGTCCTCGACGCCGGCGTAGGTGGGGCCATCGTTCAGGATGCGCAGCCCCTGGTCCTCGATCCGCTTGCGGATCTGGCGCAGGGCGTCCCCGTTGCGGGCCACGAGGCCGAAGAGGTCCACGCCACCCTGCTCGTGCTCGGTGTACACCAGTTCGTGGTGCTTGTCCGAGGCCGCGAGGTAGGCGACTCCGTCCTTCTTCTCCGTCAGGCGCAGCCCCAGCAGGTTGGTGGCGTCCCAGATGGACTGGTCCAGGTCATTCGTGCGGATGGAGACGTGCCCCATCTCCGTGATAAGTCCCCACGACATGGCATTCCCTCTTCCTCGAGTCGTGCATCGTTGACCCAAGATTACATTATCTGAGCAAGAATCTATAGTGCCCAGCGAGAGAGATTCACGCCACCCCGGCGGAGACCTTCGAAGCGGTGCCCCCCGCAGCCGAATCGGCGGCCTGACCGGCCAGGAGGCGGGCGGTGGCCTCATAGTGCTCGGTGAGGCGCTGCACGGCGAGGTCGGGGTCCCGTGCGAGCACCGCCTCGACGATCAGCTCGTGCTCGCGGGCCACGTTGCGCTTGGCGGAGCGCACCATCGGGCCCACGGACACGCGGATCAACTCGGTGGTGGCCTGGAGCTGGTCGGAGATCTCGAGCATGGTGGGCGAGCCGCAGGCGGAGACGAGCTGGCGGTGGAAGGCCCGGTGGACCTCCGCCCACTCCTCCGACTGGTGGTTGTCCGCTCCGGCACTCTCGCGCGGAGTGCGGACGAGGCGGTGGTGGGCCGCGATCACCTCGGACTCCCAGTCCAGGTCACCGCGCTCGATGGACATCCGCAGCGCGAGGCCGTCAATGACGCAGCGAACCTGCGTGACGTCCTCCGCCTCCTGCTGACCCACCTCGGGCACGAAGAAGCCCTTGCCCGCATCGGCTCGCACGAGCCGCTCGCCCACGAGGAGCTGGAGGGCCTCGCGGACCACGGTGGTGCTCGCGCCGTACTGGGCGCCGAGCTGCGCCGGCTGGATGCGCGCGCCGGGCTCGAGCTCGCCCGAGAAGATGGACGACCTGATCAGCCGGTACACGTCCTGTGCAATCGAGCCTGCCTGTCCCCGACGAGCCATGGGTGCTCCCTCCCCCGCAAATCCGCTACTCACGCAATGGAATCGATTATTTCAATAATGCTAGTTTCTCATCATACATGTGCGTGATCCGGTCGCGCGAACCCAGTTTGGCGATTTGTGCAATTTCTGTGGGAACGTACCGCCTAGCGGAGACGGTCCTCCACGCGGGCCACCTTCTGCGTCAGTTCGCCGG
>CAZTOM010000359.1:0-1947 GCA_964615555.1 uncultured Actinomycetaceae bacterium | reverse complement strand
CGCACGCTCGCCATGGTCCACGCTGGCATCGAGGACGCCTGAATCCCGCTGCCCCCTCATCAGGCTGTTGCCGATTTGCGTCGTTATCCATGCGCTCATACCGACGAATTTCGGCAACAGCACACCGTGAGCCGGAAGTGGGAGGTGGGTGGCGGCGTCGGATACCGACGAATATCGGCAACAGCCGATACCGACGATTTTCGGCAACAGCCCGGGGGAGGGGCTCGGCGGGTGGGATCGCGCCACCTTTGCCAGACTGACTCTGTGACGCCGAAGCTGACGCTCTCCCAGGCCCGCCGGATCGCGCTGCGCGCGCAGGGGCTCGATGCGCCGCCCCGGGCACCGGCCACGAAGCGGGCGGTCACGCGGGCCGCCACCGGGATCGGTGTGATCCAGATCGACTCCGTGAACGTGCTGGCCCGTGCCCACTACATGCCGCTCTATGCGCGGCTCGGCCCCTACCCGCGCGAGCACCTGGACGCCCTGTACTCCGCGCGGCCCCACCGGCTCCTCGAGCAGTGGGGGCACGAGGCCTGCCTGGTGACCCCCGAGGTGCACCGGCTGCTCGCCCCGCTCCGGAAGGGATGGGCGGAGCGAAACCTGGGCGGTATCGAGGAGGAGCACCCCGGCGTGATGGACGCCGTCCACCAGGTGGTTGCCGCGCACGGTCCCCTCACGGCCCGGGAGGTCCAGCACCACCTCGAGGAGGACTTCCCCGCCCCGGCCCGGGAACCCGGGCAGCACGGCTGGTGGTCCTGGACCGCGTGCAAGAAGGCCATCGAGTTCGCCTTCCACGGCGGGACCATCGCGAGTGCGGGCCGTAACGCCAGGTTCGAGCGCCGCTACGACCTGGTGGAGCGGATCCTGCCCGCCGAACACCTGCACACCCCCACACGCGAGGAGGCCTACGCGGAGCTCACGCGCCGGTCCCTCGCCCACCTGGGCTTGGGGACGGCTGCCGCCATCGCGGACTACTACCGCCTGCGCGTGGAGCCGGTGATCGAGGAACTCACCCGGCTCGAGGCTGCAGGGGAGGCGGAGCTCATCGAGGTGGAGGGCATCACGGCTCCCGTCTGGAAGGACCCGGCGGCCACGATCCCGCGAAGGGCCACCGCCACCACGCTCCTCTCCCCGTTCGACCCGCTCATCTTCGAGCGGCGCCGCACCGAGGAACTGTTCGGGATGCGCTACCGGATCGGCATCTACACCCCGGCCGCCAAGCGCACCCACGGCTACTACTCCCTCCCCCTGCTGGTGGGAGAGACCCTCCCCGCCCGCTACGACCTCAAGGCAGATCGGACCACCAGCCGCCTGATCGTGAACGGCGCGTTCCTCGAGGAGCCCGGTGCCGCCCGGTGGCCCTCACGCGCGGAGGTGGCGGCCGTGGCGGTGGGCGAGTTCCGGAAGCTGGCCGGGTGGCTGGGACTGGGGGGCGTCGTCGTCAAGGAGGGGGCGAACGGAGACGGGATAGGGGACGTAGCTCACGCCCTCGGCTGAATTCCCGCCCACCTCCCTCCCAGAAACGGGCCGTACCATGGGGGGAGTGCACTGCCGGCCGAGTTCGGCCCACAGGCTGTTTAAGGAGTACCCGTGTCCATCATGAGCCGGATCCTTCGCATGGGCGAGGGACGAATCGTCAAGAAGCTCGAGGGGATCGCCCGCCAGGTGGCGGCGCTCGAGGACAGCTTCGTTGACCTCACCGACGCGGAGATCCGCGAGGAGACCGACAGGTTCCGCGAGCGGATCGCGGACGGCGAGGACCTCGACTCGATCATGCCCGAGGCGTTCGCCGCGGTGCGCGAGGCGGCAAAGCGCACGCTCGGCCAGCGGCCCTACGACGTGCAGATGATGGGCGGGGCCGCCCTCCACCTCTGCAACATCGCGGAGATGAAGACCGGTGAGGGCAAGACGCTCGTGGCCACCATGCCCTCCTACCTGAACGCGCTC
>CAZTOM010000358.1:0-1967 GCA_964615555.1 uncultured Actinomycetaceae bacterium | reverse complement strand
CAAGGCCATGAGCTACGGCCTCGCCTACGGCCTGTCCGCCTTCGGCCTCTCCCGCCAGCTCCGGGTGGACATGTCCGAGGCGCGCGCCCTCATGGACGGATACTTCGAACGCTTCGGCGGCGTGAAGCGCTACCTCGACTCCGTGGTGGACGACGCCCGCTCCACCGGCTACACCCAGACGATCCTGGGGCGGCGCCGCTACCTTCCGGACCTCACCTCGGACAACCGCCAGCGCCGCGAGCTCGCCGAGCGGATCGCCCTGAACTCACCCATCCAGGGCAGCGCCGCCGACATCATCAAGGTGGCCATGGTGCGGGTGGACCGCCGGATCGCGCAGGAGGGGCTGGCCAGCCGCATGCTCCTCCAGGTGCACGACGAGCTCGTGCTCGAGGTGGCCCCCGGTGAGCTCGAGCCCATGACGGCGATCCTCACCGAGGAGATGGCCGCGGCTGCAGACCTCTCGGTACCGCTCGACGTGTCCGTGGGTACGGGCCCCAACTGGCGCGTGGCCGGCCACTGACCGGCCGCGGGCGGCCCACCTTCCGCACCCTCCCACCCCCAGCTGTTGCCGATATTCGTCGTTATCCGACGGCGTGGCCCACCTCCCGCACCCTCCCACCCCCGGCTGTTGCCGATATTCGTCGTTATCCGACGGCGTGGCCCACCTCCCGTAGGCACGGCCCACCGGCGGGGGGCGGGGGAGTCAGGGTAGGTGCGAGGAGACGATGAGCGTGCCCGGGACGAACGGCGCGCGCTCCTTGCTCCAGGCGCCCCACACGTGCTCGTTGCCCTCCACCCACTCGGGCTCCAGCACGCTCTCGATGGCGAATCCCGCCCCCAGGAGGCCGCCCACCAGGTCCGTGAGCGTGTGCTGGAACTCGGCGTAGACCAGCTCGCCACCCCGGTGCTCGGTGTAGGGCTCCGGATCGAAGTAGCGGCGCACCACCCGGATGTGCTGCGCGGACGGATCGTCCGCGAAGACCCACCGCATCGGGTGGGAGGTGGAGAACACCCAGCGGCCGCCCGGCCGCAGCACCCGGGCAACCTCCGCGAAGATGCGCTCCGGATCGGGGACGAACGGGATCGCCCCGAACGCCGTGAACGCGAGGTCGAAGGACCGGGGCGGGAAGGGCAGGGACCGCGCGTCCGCCTCCACCAGGGTGACGTCCAGGCCCGAGGAGGCGACGCCGTCGTGGGCGGCCCGCAGCATCCCGGGGGAGAGGTCCACCCCGGTGGCCCGCCCGCCCCGGGCAGCAACCCAGCGCGAGCCCTGCGCGGCACCGCAGCCCACCTCGAGCACGTCGAGGCCGGCGACGTCCCCGAGCAGTCCGGCGTCCTCCTCGGTGAGGCCCTCGGGGCACCACAGCAGGTGGGACTCGCCCAGGACTGCCCCGTGCTCGGCGAGGTAGTCCTCCCGGTAGCCCGTCCAGAAGCGGGCGTTCGCGCGGGCGTAGTGATCGGCGTGACCAGGAGTCATGGGACGATCCTTGCACCGGTGGCACGCCGGCGCGGAACCGGGGACGGCCTGGGTGCTGCTCCGCTGGCGGCAGGGGTGCGGCGCGGGTGGCAGTGGGGGCGCGGTGACACGCCGAAGGTGACGTACGACGCGCCCGGGACGTTTGCCCGGCACTTGCCCGCGGTAGTAGGCTCGCCATTCGGCGACGCGTGCGCGCGCCCGACCATGTCCAAATCCAGATTGTCCGTATCGGAGCCCCTACTACATGACCATCACCACGCCCAGCCAGGCGAACGTCCCCCAGGTCGCTATCAACGACATTGGATCCGACGAGGAAATCCTCGCAGCCGTCGACGCGACCATCATTACTTTCAACGATGGGGACATCGTCGAGGGTACCGTCGTCAAGGTCGACCACGACGAGGTTCTCCTCGACATCGGCTACAAGACCGAGGGTGTCATCCTCTCCCGCGAACTCTCCATCAAGCACGACGTGGACCCCGATGAGGTC
>CAZTOM010000357.1:0-1972 GCA_964615555.1 uncultured Actinomycetaceae bacterium | reverse complement strand
GCCAGGTCGTCGCAGACCTCGTGGACCCCCACGGCCACCACCTCTCCGACGCCCTACCCAAACTTCGCGGCCTCGCCGCCTTCGCGGAGAAGTACCAGGGCGAGTTCCGCAGGATCGAGTCCGTGGCCGAGACAGGAGGAGTCATGCGCGTCCTCGATCTCACCAAGCACCACGTGCGGCAGGCGATCCAAGACGCAAAGACGGCCAAGGGGCTCTACGAGTCCGGAATTGCGAGTGATTACTGATGTCGCTCCGACGACCCGTCCACCTCCGAGGCCGAGGGCCCTGCCAAGGACATCCATGCCTGGATCAAGGGGCCAGCCGCCGTCCGGCCTCCGAACTATCCGGCAGCCCCCGGACTCACAATCTCCAGCCCGGAGTGCGCGGCGGCCTTGGCTAGTTCCATGTGATAGGTGACGAGTGTACGAGCCTCAATCCGGTGGGCCACCACCAAGTGGATCGCGTCCGCCGATCGCAGTCCTGCGCCTGCTCTGCCAGCTACCTCGAAATCGGCGCGCTCCACATCCACTAGCTCTACGCGGTCCAAGATCTCGTTCACGGCCGCAGGGGTGATTGATCCGCGTCGCTGGGCGGCGCAGTGAAGTTCTGTGTACAGGAGCATGGATGAAACGAGCGGAACCTCACCCCGGGCGTCCAGCCACACTGCAAGCGCAGCGGACTCCCCTTCCTCCACCAAGAGCTTGAGCGCTGCGGAAGTGTCTAGGTAGTCCATCAATAGTCCCGGCGGAGGTCGTCCAGGATCTCGCTGGTCGGCGGTCCGCTCACGCGGGGAAGCTTCGAAAACTGCCGGGGCTTCGTTGCTGCCCTCACACGGCCGGCTTGGCGAAGGCGATCCAGTTCGCTCAGCTCGGGCGGGGCGATAACGGCGGCCACCTCTCCGTGGTTGGTCACCGTGAAGCTCTCCCCTGCCGCCACGCGCCGCAGGATCTCCGCACTGTTGTTCCGAAGTTCCCGGTGCGAGATGGTTTCCATGTAGCAATCGTAGCACTCCCGAGCAAGCTCGCAGGGCGTGCGGCATGCGCAGCCAGCTCCCGATTCAGTACTACGCTGGCCAGCAGCCCAGCGGACGGAGGAGCCATGGTACGGACCCTGCGGATCTCGCGCCCCAACGCGCGCTTCCAGCAGTGGGAGGCGCTGCTCCGTAACCGTACGAAGCGCCAGCGGGCCGGCGAGTTCCTGGTCCAGGGGGTCCGCCCGATCACGCTCGCGATCGAGCGGGGCTGGGACATCCGCGCACTCCTCTACGACGCCGACCGGTCGCTCTCCGAGTGGGCCAGAGAGACCATCTCCTCCACCACCGCGGACCGGGTGGCCCTCTCCCCCGAGCTGCTCCGCCAGCTCAGTGGCAAGGAGGAGGAGACTCCCGAGGTCCTCGCCGTGGTGGGACTGCCCGAGGACGACCTCGCCCGCATCCCCACCACCGATTCGTTCCTCGGGATCGTATTCGATCGGCCCTCCACGCCCGGCAACATCGGCACGATCATCCGGTCGCTCGACGCTTTCGGCGGCTCGGGCCTCATCGTCACCGGCCACGCGGCCGACCCCTACGATCCGAAGTCCGTGCGCGCCTCCACCGGCTCACTCTTCGCCCTCCCTGTGGTGCGGGTTCCCTCCCACCACCAGGTCACCTCCTGGGTGGAGGAACGCCGCACGGCAGGAACCCCCATCACGATCGTGGGCACGGACGAGCACGGCACCGCGGAGATCTCGGAGCTCGACCTCACCGGCCCCACCCTGCTCGTGATCGGCAACGAGACCGCGGGCATGAGCGCGGCCTGGCGGCAGGCCTGCGACACAGTGGCGCGCATCCCGATCAGCGGCGCCGCGAGCTCGCTCAACGCTGCCAGCGCGGCCACGGTCTGCCTCTACGAGGCCACCCGCCAGCGGGCGCGCGCCTAGGCTTACTCGCCAACCGCAGCCGCGCCCACCAACGCCCACCCGCCCGGCACGA
>CAZTOM010000356.1:0-1978 GCA_964615555.1 uncultured Actinomycetaceae bacterium | reverse complement strand
GGAGAGCTGGGCGGGCCAGGCGATCCGCTTGTCCTCCACCATCACGGGCTCACCCTCGGAGGCGTCGAGCTCGTCGAGCACCTGCATGACGATCTTCAGGGACTCGAAGCACTCGTAGTAGCGCACCGCGGTGCGGTTGTACGGATCGGAGTAGTCCGCCGTGGGGACGTCGAACTCGTAGTTCTCGTACCCGCAGTACGGGGCGAACTTCCGGGCGTCCATCGGGTAGCCGGCGGCGCGCAGGCACGGGCCGGAGAGGGATAGGGCCATGCCACCGGTGAGCGAGATGTACGCCACCTTCTTCATGCGCGCCTTCCAGATGGGGTTCTCCATGGTGAGGCCCATGAGGTTCTGGACGTCGGCGCGGATGCCGGGGATGTACTGGCGGATCATGTCCACCGTGCCGGGGGGCAGGTCCTGGGCCACGCCGCCGGGACGGATGTACGCGTGGTTCATCCGCAGGCCCGTGACGTGCTCGAAGATCTTCAGGATGAACTCCCGGCCCCGGAAGCCGTAGGTCATCATCGTGGTGGCGGCCAGCTCGTTACCGGCGGAGCCGATGGCCACGAGGTGGGAGGCGATCCGGTTGAGCTCCATCATGAGCACGCGGATCTGGGAGGCCCGGCGCGGGATCGCGTCCTCGATGCCGAGCAGCTTCTCCACCGCGAGGCAGTAGGAGACCTCGTTGAAGATGGGGGCCACGTAGTCCATGCGGGTGGCGAACGTGACGCCCTGCGTCCACGTCCGGTACTCCATGTTCTTCTCGATGCCCGTGTGCAGGTAGCCGGTGCCCACGCGGCAGCCGGTCACGTGCTCGCCCTCCACGTCCAGGATGAGGCGGAGCACGCCGTGGGTGGAGGGGTGGACGGGGCCCATGTTGATGACCATGCGCTCTTCGGAGATGCGCTCGGCCTCGGCCGCGATGTCGTCCCAGTCACCACCGGAGGCGGTGTACTCGCGCAGGATCTCGTCCTCCACGAGCGGCGGGGTTGCGTGGATGTCACTCATGAGTATTTCCTCCGGGCGTCTGCGGGCTGGATCGTGGCGCCCTTGTACTCAACCGGGATTCCGCCGAGCGGGTAGTCCTTGCGCTGCGGGTGTCCCACCCAGTCGTCCGGCATGGCGGTGCGGGCGAGGCCGGGGTGGCCCTCGAAGACGATCCCGAACAGGTCCCAGGTCTCGCGCTCCTGCCAGTCGTTGCCGGGGTAGACGGAGACAACGGAGGGGATGCGCGGATCGGCGTCGGGGACCGAGACCTCGAGGCGGAGCACGCGCCCGCCGTGGGTCAGGGAGAGCAGGTGGTAGACGGCGTGGAGCTCGCGCCCGGCATCGGCCGGGTAGTGGACGCCGGAGACGCCGATGCAGAACTCGAAGCGGAGGTCCTGCTCGTCACGGAGGGCCTGGCAGGTGGCCAGGATGTGCTCCGCGGCGATGTGGAGGGTGAACTCACCGCGGTCCACCACGGTCTTCTCGATCACCTCGGACGGGTCGAGCCCGCCCTCCTCGAGGACCTCCACGAGGATCTCGTAGACCTCGTCGAACCAGGAGCCGAACGGCTGGGAGGTCTCCCCCGGCATCACGACGGTCCGGATGAGGCCGCCGAAGCCGGTGGTGTCGCCCGCGCCGTGGACACCGAACATGCCCGAGCGCTGCGCGATCACGTCGAGCTGGCGGGCACCTTCGGGCACCTCGTGCGCCACAACCTCGCGCTCAGGAGAATTCTCGGTCATGCGAGCAGCCCCTTCATCTGGTGGGTGGGAGTTGCGGCAAGGGCAGCCTCCTCGGCGGCGCGCGCGATCTCGCGGCGGTGCTCACCGAGCGGCTCCACCTTCTGGTACTTACGCAGCTCGAGGATGGAGTTGATCAGCATCTCCGGGCGGGGCGGGCACCCGGGCAGGTAGATGTCCACCGGCACCACGTGGTCCACGCCCTGGACGATCGCGTAGTTGTTGAACATGCCGCCGGTGGAGGCGCACAC
>CAZTOM010000355.1:0-1978 GCA_964615555.1 uncultured Actinomycetaceae bacterium | reverse complement strand
ACGCGCAGGCGGGTGCCCGGCGGCTCGTCCATCTGGCCGAAGACGAGGGCGGTCTGGCCGAGGACGCCGGCCTCCTCCATCTCGACGATCAGGTCGTTGCCCTCACGGGTGCGCTCGCCGACGCCGGCGAACACGGACACACCGCCGTGGTCCTGGGCCACGCGCTGGATCATCTCCTGGATGAGGACGGTCTTGCCCACGCCGGCGCCGCCGAACAGGCCGATCTTCCCGCCCTGCACGTACGGGGTGAGCAGGTCGATCACCTTGATGCCGGTCTCGAACATCTCGGTCTTGGACTCGAGCTCGTCGAACGCCGGGGGCTTGCGGTGGATCGGCCAGCGCTCGGTCACCTCGAGGGTCTCGCCCTCGGGGAGGTTCAGCGGCTCACCGATCACGTTGAACACGTGGCCCTTGGTGATGTCACCCACGGGCACCGTGATGGGCCCGCCCGTGTCGGTGACCTTGGCGCCGCGGACCAGTCCGTCCGTGGGCTTCAGGGCGATGGCGCGCACCATCGAGTCACCGAGGTGCTGGGCGACCTCGAGGGTCATCCGCACCGTGGTCTCGCCCTCACCCTGCGCGGAGAGGTCGATGTCGGTGGTCAGCGCGTTGTACATGTCCGGGATGGCGTCCGGCGGGAACTGGATGTCCACCACGGGGCCGATGACACGCGAGACGCGGCCTTCGGCGGCCCGGGTCTCTTCGGCGACAGTTTCGGTAGCGGTCATGTGATTCTCTTCCCTTGCTAGCTCGAGGCAAGCGCGTCGCTGCCGGACACGATCTCGGTGATTTCCTGGGTGATTTCCGCCTGGCGCGCGGCGTTGGCGAGGCGGGTGTAGTCGGTGATGAGCTCTTCGGCGTTCTCGGTTGCCGTGTGCATCGCCTGCTGGCGGGCGGCGAGCTCGGAGGCGGCCGCGTGGAGCAGGACTCCCTGCATCCGCGCCCGCAGGTAGAGGGGCAGAAGGCCGTTCAGGACCTCGTCCGCGTTGGGCTCGAACTCGTAGAGCGGCAGGGCCTCTGCTCCGCCGTCCTCCGAATCCTCGGCCTCCACCACCTCGATCGGGAGCATGCGGCGCACCTCCACGGTCTGCTTCACCATCGAGACGAAGCGGGTGGAGATGGTGAACACCTCGGAGATGCCGCCCTCCTCGGGGGTGGCGAGGAAGCGCTGGATGATCTCCTGAGCGATCTCCGCACCGGTCTCGGCGCGCGGGGCGTCCGAGTGGCCCTCCCACGTGCGCTCCATCTCGCGGCGGCGGAAGCGGAAGTAGGAGATCCCGCGGCGTCCGAGCACGAACAGGATCGGCTCCTTGCCGTCGTCCCGGAGGTCGGCGAGCGTCCGCTCCGCCTCACGCAGCACGGACGCGGCGTAGGCGCCGGCCATGCCGCGGTCGCTGGTGAGCACGAACACCGCCACGCGGTTGGTGTCCGTGCGCTCCTGGAGCATCGGGTGGTCGAGCTGCGCGTGGGACGCCACGGCCGAGACGGCGCGGGTCACGGCCGTGGTGAACGGCGTGCCCTGCAGCGCCTTCTGGCGTGCCTTCCCGATCCGCGAGGCAGCGATGAGCTCCATCGCACGGAAGACCTTCTTGAGGGTCTCCGTGGAACGGATCCGCTGCTTGTAGACGCGTTGCTGGCCGGACATGCATCAGCCCCGCTTGCTTCGGACGATCTGCTCCTGCGAGTCGATGACCTCTTCGTCCTCGGGGAGGGCGCCCTCGCCGAGTGCCTGGCCGTCGGCCTGCATGAAGCCCTTGCGGTACTCCTCCACCGCGTCCCGCAGCGCGTTCTCGGTGGCCTCCTCGAGGCGACCGGACTCGGCGATCTCGGTGAGCACGGAGGTGTTGCGCCGCAGGTGGTCGAGGAGGCCCTCCTCGAAGCGGCCCACCTCCTCCACCTCCACGTCGTCGAGGTAGCCGTTGGTGCCGGCCCAGATGGAGACCACCTGGTCCTCCACCGCGTACGGGGTGTACTGCGG
>CAZTOM010000354.1:0-1979 GCA_964615555.1 uncultured Actinomycetaceae bacterium | reverse complement strand
GTCACGAGCCGGTCCAGCCGAGGGCGCCCTCCGCCTGGACGGAGCGGGCTGCCACCTCGATGGCGAACTCGATTGCGGCCTGCTGCTTGTCCCCGCGGGCGTAGGCGTACGCGAGGGCGCCGTGGAAGACGTCCCCGGCGGCCAGCGTGTCCACCACCTCCACCTGCGGCACCGGAACCCACCTGCGGCCCCGCACTGTCTCCACCACGATCGGCTCGGCGCCGTGGGTCTGGAGCGCGAGGTCTGCTCCCAGGTCGAGGATGCGCAGCAACGTGTCCCCGCCGCGCGGGAAGGCGAAATCGGCGGACACGGCGGCGGCGTCCACGTGGGCCAGGAGCTCCTCGGTGCCGGGCTTGTAGGACCCGCCGTCGAAGACCACAGGGATCCCGGCGGACTCGGCCTCCCGTGCCATCCGGATGGCGGCGTCCATGAGGTGGCCGTCCACCAGCAGCACGTCCGCGCCCGCCACCGCGGGCGGCTCGGCCGTGCGGGTGAGCCCGCGGGCGTTCTGGGAGACCACCTGGCGGTTGCCGTCCGGGTCCAGTACCACCGACGAGATCGGCATCTGGTACTCCTCAGGGGCGAGGTCCACCACCTCGATCCCCTCCAGGAGCCCGCGCGCGAGGTCCGCGAACTGGGAGGAGCCGAGCACGGTCACGAGCCGTACGTCCGCGCCGAGGGCGGCAGCGGTCCGGGCGGCGTTCGCCGCGGGACCGCCCACGTCCAGGCGGACGGAGCGGGATGTGATCTTGTGGTTGGCCCGGGGCATCTCCTCCACGGCGTACACCAGGTCCACCGTGGTCAGGCCGCAGCACACCACCCCCTGCGCCATATCGGCCCGCTCCTACTGCTTGATGTAGTCGGTGAGGTGGTCTCGCTCCGCCTCGAGGTCGGCGAGGCGGGCCCGCACCATGTCCCCGATCGAGACGATGGCCACCAGTCCGTCCTCGTCCACCACCGGCAGGTGGCGGATTCGGCGCTCCGTCATGGTGCGCGCCAGGTGCTCCACCTCCTCCTCCTCGGTGCAGGTGATCACCCTGGTGGTCATGATCGTAGAGATCGGCGCCTCCCACGTGAGCTCGTCGCGGGCGGCACGGACCACGTCGCGCTCGGAGACGATGCCCACCACGTCCCGATCCTCGTCCACCACCACGGCGGCCCCGATGTTGTGCTCGGCAAGCGTGTCGAGGAGCGTCTGGACGGTGGCCGTCGGTGGGAGGGTCACCACGTCGTGGCCCTTGAACCGGAGAATGTCTGAAACGCGCATGCCTCGACGGTAGCAGCGTGACCCACCTCACGCTCCCGGGCACCCCGTGGACAGGCCGAAAAGCGGTTGTGCCCTCTGACTAGACTGACCCGGGCAGAGAAAAGAAAGGCAGACATGTCCGGGGACATCTCACCACTCGACGAGGCCGCAGTCGCAGCCGCCGTGGACGCCGCGCTCGGCGCCATCGGCGGGGCAGGCACGCTCGCGGAACTGAAGGAGGCGCGCCTCGCCCACACGGGTGACAACGCGCCGCTCACGCTTGCCAACCGGGGAATCGGGAGGCTCGCCAAGGAGGACAAGGCCACCGCGGGCAAGCTGCTCGGCCAGGCCCGCGGCCGCCTCCAGCAGGCCATCGCCGCCCGGCAGGGGACGCTCGAGGCCGAGGCCGCCGAGCAGATGCTGCGCGAGGAGAGCGTGGACGTCACCATCCCGGCCGGCCGCATCCCCTCCGGCTCCCGCCACCCCCTCTCCACCCTGATCGAGGACATCTCGGACCTGTTCACCTCCATGGGCTGGGACATCGCGGAGGGCCCGGAACTCGAGCACGAGTGGTTCAACTTCGACGCCCTGAACTTCGGCCCGGACCACCCGGCCCGCCAGATGCAGGACACCTTCTTCGTGGAGGAGGGGGAGGTGAACCACCTCGTCCTGCGCACGCACACCTCGCCCGTGCAGGCGCGCACCCTGCTGGAGCGGGAGCTGCCCGTCTACA
>CAZTOM010000353.1:0-1992 GCA_964615555.1 uncultured Actinomycetaceae bacterium | reverse complement strand
GTCAGCGCATGGGGAGTGACTCGACGAAGTCCATGCCGATCGCGCCCACGCCCTGGAAGAACAGGGTGGCGGCTGTCATGGAGACCTCCGCGAAGCACTCCGCTGCCCAGGGGCGCAGGTGCTCGCGCGCGAAGTCAGCCAGGTGCTGCGCGGGTGAGGGTGTGAGCACCGGGAGCTGGGAGAAGAAGCCGAGCTCGGAGGCAAGGTGGTCAGCCGGTAGGGAGTCGGGCTGGGTGAATCCCATCTGCTCGTACGTGGCGGCCAACTGGGAGGGCTTCACCTCCGGGCGGTAGGCAGACTCGAGCGGTACCACGCGTGCATCGGGTCCGGTGAAGAGCCGTTGGAAATCCATCGCAAGGCGCTCCACGCCCTCGCGGGCAGACGCCGATTCGCGCAGGAGAGCCAGACCCCGGACGGCCTCGGGCGTGTCGCGCAGCCACTGGGAGGCGAACAGTTCGTCGCGCACCTGCCAGAGGGTCCCGGCCTCGACCGGGTGGGAGAGCAGGGTGGACAGCAGCGCCGCGCGGGCACAGAGCCCGGACGCTGCGTTCGGCGTCGTCGTTGTCATCACACCCCTCTCGCCGTCCATTCATCATCGTTGCCATCAGGGGCGTCTTTGTGGGCCCAATGACCCAACGGGGCGGAGTGGACGTCGAATGACGAGCACGCAGGGAGGCGAGGAGGGTGCGCGAGGTGGGTGGCGTGGTCCGGAATACCGACGATTATCGGCAACAGTCCGGGGTGTCAGGCCTCGGCGGAGCCGTACCAGTCGTGCCAGCCTTGGGCCATGACCACGTGGGCGATCATGCCGTGGCCCACCTGGGAGGGGTGGACGCCGTCGGAGGCTCCGAGGTCCGCCTGCCAGCGCTCGTCCGCCTTTAGGGAGGCGTACAGCGCGGCGTAGGGGATGCCGCGGCGGTCGCAGACCTCGTAGCAGGCGCCGTCGAGCGCGGCCACGGCGTCGTCGTCGCCGCGGAGGGTGGGGGCAGGCCCCACGAAGAAGACGGAGAGGCGCTGCGCGATCGCCTCGTCCAGGATGTTGGCGAGGTTGAGGCGGGTGCGGGCGAGCGAGATCCCACTCGCGGGGTCCCACGCGCCGGGGGCGAGCAGGAGTCGGCGCTCGCCAGCTCCGGCCCCAACCCCCGCCCACCGCCGGCCCGACTCGGCGGACCAGCGGGAGGCGAGTTGCGTCGTCGTCTCTCCGGGAACAGGCAGGACTGCCACGAAGTCCGGCTCGGTGAGGGCGGACCGCGCCAGGACGCGGCCCACCCACCCGAGACGGCGAGCATCGCCGTAGCCTCCGGCGATCCCATCGCCGAGGACCACGAGGGCTCGGGTCACTCGAAGGCCCCCTCCATGAGGGTGGCGTTCTCGGCCTGGTGGCGCTTACCGGAGCCCGCGGACGGGGAGGCGGCCGCCGGACGGGAGACCACGCGGATGTCCCGGCCCAGCTCCTGGGGCAGGTTGAGCGCGAGGAACGGCCAGGGGCCCTGGTTCTCCGGCTCGTCCTGGACCCACACGAGCTCGGCATCCCCGAAGCCCTCGAGGGAGGCCCTGATCGCCTCCACGTCGAGCGGGTAGAGCTGCTCGAGGCGGATGATCGCCACGTCGTCGGCGCCGGACTTCTCGCGGCGGGCGGCGAGGTCGTAGTACACGCGGCCCGAGCAGAGGATCACCCGGCGCACGTCGCGCGGACCCTTCACGTCCCCGATCACCGGCTGGAAGCCGCCGGTGGTGAAATCCTCGATCTGGGAGGTGGCGGCGCGCAGGCGCAGGAGCTGCTTGGGGCTGAAAACGATCAGCGGCTTCCGCGGGCGGCGGAAGGCCTGGTTACGCAACATGTGGAAGTGGTTCGCCGGGGTGGAGGGCTGGGCCACGATCATGTTGTCCTCGGCGCACATCTGCAGGAAGCGCTCGATGCGGGCGGAGGAGTGGTCCGGACCCTGGCCCTCGTAGCCGTGCGGCAGGAGGAGGATGACGCCGGAGGTCTGG
>CAZTOM010000352.1:0-2010 GCA_964615555.1 uncultured Actinomycetaceae bacterium | reverse complement strand
TCGTAGCGGGTGACGGTGGGCCCACGCGAGAAACCGGTGACGGTGGCGGAGATCTCGAAGTCGTCGAAGACCTGGGTGAGCCGCTCCACCACCGCGTCGTTGGTGGCCGAGCGCATCTTGTGGGGTGCGCCCTTCTTCAGGTACTCATCCCCCGGCAGCGTGTAGATGATGTCCGGGGAGAGCTCCAGCTGCTCCGCGCGCGCCGGGAGGGCCTGGGTGGGCGGTGCCTCCAGCGGCGTCTCGACGACGGCGGTCGCCCCGTCCTCCCCGCTCGCTCCCGTTGCGCTCGGCGTCGCCCGGCGGGGGGGGCGCGGCCGCGCCCCCCCCACGTCGGCGGCCTGGCCGTCGGGCGGGGGGGGGGCCGCCGACTCCCGGGCGGACGCCGGGGCGGGCGCGGGCGCAACCCGGCCACGGGCACGGGTGGGCTCCTCGGACGGGGCCAGGGCGTCGTCGTCGTAGAGGGGTTCGTCATCCCGCTCGGGCAGGCCGAGCGCGCGGAGGCGGGCGGGGATCTCCGCCACGGGCGTGTTCGTGATGACGAGCACGCCCAGCAGCAGCAGGAGCACGAGCAGCGGGATCGCGGCGTAGTGGGTGAACAGGGCGGAGATGGGGGCGGCGGCCACCCAGCCGAGGATGCCGCCGGCGGCCTCGATGCCGGGGAAGTTATCGAGGATGTGGGGCTGGCCCATGGCGATGTGGATGAGGCCCGCAATGGCGGCCGCCACGATGCCGATACCTGCCGTGACGCGGCCGTTGACGCGGCCCTCCTCCGGGTGGCGGAAGAGGCGGAAGGCAATGATCACGAACAGTACGGGCAGGCTCACCCCGAGCAGGCCGAGCAGGCCGGCGGCGCCGTGGTGGATGATCTCCCCGGCGAGGCCGGACAGGCCGAACCACTCGCGGGCGGCCACCACGATCGCGAGTGCGACCAGGCCGAGGCCCAGTCCGTCGCGGTTGACGGGCTCGTAGTGCTCGGGTCCGCGTGCCTCCGGGTCCGACTGGGCGGACTGGGCGGACTGGGACATGCGCCGGGTGGGCTTCTCAGCGGCCTCCGGCGGCCTGTTGCGGCCGAAGATCCGGTCCATCAGGGTGCGCCGGTGCGGGCCGGTGGCGGTACGGACGGAGGAGCCGGTGGACCGGGCGGGGGTCCTGCGCTTGCTGGCGGGCTTGGCGGCGGACCCTGCGGCCGGCTTCCTGGCGGACGTCTTCGAGGACTTCGTGGCGGGGCTCCTGCCCGTTCTGCCCGAGCCGGATCCGGAACCGGAGCGGGGCGCTGGGCGCGAGGGGGTGCGGCGGCTCACCGAAGCGCCCTTCGATGAGGCCGACCGTGCGGGGGAAGACGTACGGGTAGCCATGCTGGTCCCGAACCTAGCGCCGCGCCGTGCGAATCCGCGGGACGGCGCGCCGTTGGGCCGGGATCAGCGGGAGGAGTCACGTCTCGATGACCACCGGGATGATCATGGGGCGGCGGCGCAGCTTCCGGGAGGCGAACTGTCCCACGCCGCGGCGCAGCACCTGCTGGAGCTGGCGTACGTCCACGTTCTCCCGGGCGGCGTCCTCGAGGCGGTTCCTCAGGTCCGGGAGGAGCTGGTCGAACACGGCGTCACCCTCGGCCATGCCGCGCGCCTGGATGTGCGGGCCAGCCACCACCTCACCCGTGGAGGCATCCACGGCGGCGAACACGGAGATGAAGCCCTCGTCCCCGAGGATGCGGCGGTCCTTGAGCTCGGCCTCGGTGATCTCCCCCACCGAGGAGCCGTCCACGTAGATGTAGCCGCACGGGATGGCACCGGAGATGGTCGCCTTGCGGTTGCGCATGTCCACCACCACGCCATCCTCGGCGAGCATCACGTTCTCCGGCGGCACCCCGGTCTGGACCGCGAGCGCGCCGTTGGCCACCAGGTGGCGGATCTCCCCGTGGATGGGCATCACGTTGCGGGGCCGGACGATGTTGTAGCAGTAGAGCAGCTCGCCGGCGGAGGCGTGCCCAGAGACGTGCACCTTCGCGTT
>CAZTOM010000351.1:0-2016 GCA_964615555.1 uncultured Actinomycetaceae bacterium | reverse complement strand
CCACGTCCGCCACCGCCGTCGCCATGGGCACGTGGATGCCGAGCGCCTGGCGGGTGGTGTAGGCCGCTCCCCCGCCGAATCCCACCAGCACGCCGGCCGCGCCGGTGCGCATGAGGTGCAGGGCCGCGGTGTAGGTGGCGGCGCCGCCCACGATCACGGGTACGTCCAGTTCGTAGATGAAGCGCTTGAGGTTCAGCGGCTCCCGGTTCGAGGAGACGTGTTCGGCGGACACCGTGGTCCCCCGGATCACGAACAGGTCCACGCCCGCCTCCACCACGGTGCGCCAGTACTCCTGGGTCCGCTGCGGCGAGAGGGCACCCGCCACGGTCACGCCGGCCTCGCGGATCTCTGCGAGCCGCGCGGTGATGAGTTCCGGCTTCACCGGTTCCGCGTAGATCTCCTGCATCCTCAGGGTGACGTTCTCCCCCTCGAGCGCGGCGATCTCCTCGAGCTGCGGCGTGGGGTCCTCGTACCGGGTCCACAGGCCCTCGAGGTTCAGCACCCCGATCCCGCCCAGCCGTCCCAGCTCGATCGCCGTCGCCGGGCTCATCGAGGAGTCCATCGGCGCCCCCATGATCGGCGTCTCCACGTGGTACGCGTCGATCTGCCACGAAACGGAGACGTCCTCCGGATCCCGCGTCCGCCGCGACGGCACGATCGCCACATCGTCCAGTGAGTAGGCCCGCCGGCCGCGCTTGCCCCGTCCGATCTCCACTTCGTTGCTCACGCCTCCAGCCTACTCGTTCCCGTGTTGCCGCCGTTGCCCTCTAGGTCCCCCCACTCCCCCTCCCTCCCGACGGCGGAGGTCGCCCCCCGTACGTAACCCACCCGCCGTCGTCGAATACCGACGGAAATCGGCAACAGCCAGTGGGGGCGGGACGACGGCGGAACCTGCCCCGCGTACGCGACCCACCCGCCGTCGTCGAATACCGACGGAAATCGGCAACAGCCAGTGGGGGCGGGACGACGGCGGAGGTGGGCTTTCGTTGTTGTCCCACCCCTGTGGCAGGCTTTCCGGGGTAGGCGAAAGGCAGGGACGAGATGACCACGTGGGCGAGCGGCCCCCTCCTCGGGTTTGACACGGAGACGACGGGGGTGAACCCCACATCGGACAGGGTGGTCACGGCGGCGCTCGTGATGCGGGATGCGGCGGGAACGCGGCAGCGGACGTGGCTGATCGACCCCGGGGTGGAGATCCCAGCGGGGGCAGCCGCGATCCACGGGATCACCACGGAGAAGGCGCGCGCGGGGGGGCTCGCACCCGCCCCGGCGCTGGACGAGATCGCGGGCATGCTGGTCCAGGCGCTCCGGAACGGCATCCCGGTGGTGGCGTTCAACGCGGGGTTCGACCTGCAGATCCTGGACTCGGAGCTCGCCCGGCACCACCTCCCCACCCTCCCCCAGCGGCTCGGCGGCCCGGTGCGGCCGGTGATCGATCCGCTCGTGATCGACCGCGCGGTGGACCGATACCGGAAGGGCAAGCGGACGCTCGGCCACCTGTGCGAGGTGTACGGGGTCACCGGTTCCGGGCTGCACACCGCCGAGGTGGACGTGGTGGCCACCCTGGACGTGCTGCGCGCGATCGTCTCGCGGCACAGCGCGCAGCTTGCGCACCTGGACCTGCACGGCCTGCACGACTACCAGGTGGCAGCCCACCGGGCGTGGGCGGAGAGCTTCCGCGAGTGGCTGGTCTCCAAGGGCCGCACGGACGGCCCGGGCAGCGAGTGGCCCTACTGAGCGCCTACCCCTTGACGCTTCCCGCAGCCAGGCCGGCCTGCCAGTAGCGCTGCAGGAAGATGAACATGACGATCAGCGGGATCACGCCCAGGAGGGCGCCCAGCATGACCGAGCCCTTCTCCGGGGCGAAGTAGCTCATCATCCCGTACAGGCCCTGGGTGACCGGCATGATCTCCGAGGAGTTCACCATCATGAGGGGCAGCAGGAAGTTGTTCCACGTGGCCACGAAGATGAACAGGAAGATCGTCACCATCGCGGGCGCCAGCAGGCGCAGCACCA
>CAZTOM010000350.1:1362-2026 GCA_964615555.1 uncultured Actinomycetaceae bacterium | reverse complement strand
CCCGCGCCCGCACCGAGCCCGCGCTCCCGCGCCCGCACGCGCACCCACCCCGTACCTCCCGCATCGAGCCCACCCCAACAGGTGAAACACCGCATATTTTGGCTGGATTGCGCGCCCGGCTGATATGCTGAACCAGCACGCACGGTCGAGAGCGACCGCATCTGAGAGTGCATCAGCGTTTCTAGCCCATACGGGCGCGCGGCATTCCCACGTGCACAACCATTCACTTCAGGTCACCTGACCGAAGGAAGGAATCTCGTGACCCAACCCACCAGTGCAGCCCTGTCCGGCATGAAGCTGGCCGAGCTGCAGGCCATGGCGTCGTCCATGGGGATCAAGAGCGTCTCGAAGTACCGCAAGGCACAGCTCGTAGACCTCATCAGCGGCCAGTCCGGTGCCTCCGCCACCCCCGCCGCGTCCTCTGACGCCCCCCGTACCACCCGTAACGGTTCCGACGACGGCGCCCCCTCCCGTGGCGAGCGCACCCAGGGCCGTTCTTCCGACGACGGCGGAGCCCGCCAGGACCGCGACCGCAGCGACGGCCGGGGCCAGGACCGTCAGGGCGACCGCCAGCAGGACGGCGAACGCGACCAAGATCGTCGCCAGTCCGACCGTCAGGGCGACCGCCAGCAGGACGGCGAACGCGACCAAGATCGTCGCCAGT
>CAZTOM010000350.1:0-1262 GCA_964615555.1 uncultured Actinomycetaceae bacterium | reverse complement strand
CCGACCGCCGCGGCCCGCGCCGCGCGAGCGCACCCGCCGGTGCCCCGAGCGAGCAGGACCACGAGCGCGCCAAGCAGGAGCTGATGCGCGATCTCGAGAACGCCACCCAGCGCCGCGCGGAGAACCGCGACCAGAACCGTGACCAGGACCGCCAGGGCGGCGGCCGCCAGCAGGGCAACCAGCAGGGCGGCGGCAACCAGGGCAACCAGGGCGGTGGCCAGGGCAACCAGCAGCGCGGCGGCCAGCAGGGCGGCCGCCAGGACCGCGACGATCAGGGTGGTTCGCGCCGCTCCCGCTCCCGGGACCGGGGCCGCAACCGCGGTCGGGACCGCGATCGCCGCGGCGGCCCGGATAACTCCGAGCCGGAGATCCGCGAGGACGACGTCCTGGTGCCGGTGGCCGGCATCCTCGACGTCCTGGAGAACTACGCCTTCGTCCGCACCTCCGGCTACCTGCCCGGCCCGAACGACGTCTACGTGACGCTCGGCCAGGTGAAGAAGCACGGCCTACGCCGTGGTGACGCGGTGACGGGAGCTGTGCGCCAGCCCCACGAGGACGAGCAGCAGAACCAGCGCGGCCGCCAGAAGTTCAACGCCCTGGTGCGCCTCGACACGGTGAACGGAATGACGCCGGATGACGCGCGCCGTCGTCCCGAGTTCCAGAAGCTCACCCCGCTGTACCCGCAGGAGATGCTGCGACTGGAGACCACCCCCAAGGCGATCACGCCGCGGGTGATCGACCTGGTCTCGCCGGTGGGCAAGGGCCAGCGCGGACTGATCGTGGCGCCGCCGAAGGCCGGTAAGACCATCGTCATGCAGCAGATCGCCAACGCGATCGCCGTGAACAACCCCGAGGTGCACCTCATGGTCGTCCTGGTGGACGAGCGCCCGGAGGAGGTCACGGACATGCAGCGGATGGTGAAGGGAGAGGTCATCGCCTCCACCTTCGACCGCCCCGCCTCCGACCACACGATCGTGGCCGAGCTCGCCATCGAGCGCGCCAAGCGCCTCGTGGAGATGGGCGGCGATGTGGTGGTCCTCCTCGACTCCCTCACCCGCCTCTCCCGCGCCTACAACCTGGCGGCCCCGGCGTCCGGCCGGATCCTCTCCGGTGGTGAGGACGCCTCCGCGCTCTACCCGCCCAAGAAGTTCTTCGGCGCGGCGCGCAACATCGAGGGCGGCGGTTCGCTGACCATCCTCGCCTCTGCGCTCGTGGAGACCGGCTCCAAGATGGACGAGGTCATCTTCGAGGAGTTCAAGGGC
>CAZTOM010000349.1:0-2026 GCA_964615555.1 uncultured Actinomycetaceae bacterium | reverse complement strand
AACCGCCGCTCCCACCACGGCGAGCTCACCTTCTCCCTCGGCTACGCGGTCTCCGAGCAGTTCATGCTGCCCATCGCCCCTGACGAGGTGGTCCACGGCCGGGGCGCGCTCATGCGCAAGATGCCGGGCGACTGGTGGCAGCAACTCGCCAACGTGCGCGCCCTGTTCGCCTACATGTGGTCCCACCCAGGCAAGCAGCTCCTCTTCATGGGCCAGGAGTTCGCCCAGGAGGCCGAGTGGAACGAGGCCCGCGGGCTGGACTGGTGGCAGGCCGAGGACCTGGCGCACGCCGGGGTGGGCAACCTGGTGCGCCGCCTGAACGAGCTCTACAAGGAGCGCCCCGCCTTCTGGAACGACGACTTCTCCCACGAGGGCTTCGAGTGGATCGAGGCCGGGGACGGCGACCACAACGTGCTCGTCTACATGCGTAAGACCCCGGACTTCTCCGACCACGTGGTCTGCATCATCAACTTTGCCGGCGTGCCCCACGAGGGCTACCGCGTGGGACTCCCCCACGGCGGGGACTGGCTGGAGATCCTGAACACGGACGCCGTGGAGTACGGCGGGTCCGGCGTGGGCAACCTGGGCCGCGTGGTGGCCGAGGAGATCCCGTGGCAGGGCCGCCCGTTCTCGGTGCGCCTGCGGGTTCCCCCGCTCGGCGCCCTGTGGCTGTGGCCGGATCCGGACACCGAGCAGTAGCCCCCAACGCGTAGCTCACCCCCTCGCCGATACCTTCGGGAGGGGGTGAGCTACACGCTGGAGGCGGGTCAGTAGAGGGCGCTGGCGAGGGCGCGGCGGGCGGCCGTGACCTCGGGGGCGGTGCCGAGGATGTCGAAGTACTCCACGAGGCGCACGCGTGCCGGTTCGCGGTTGTCCCCGCCCTCGCGCACGAGGGTGAGGAGGCGCTCGAAGGCTGCGGAGATGTTGTTCGAGGCGAGCTCGGCGTCTGCGGCGGTGAGCTGGGAGTCGAGGTCGCCAGGCACGGCGTTCGCGATCGCGGCGGCGGGATCATCGATCTCCTGGAGGCGGCGCATCCAGGCCACCTGGAGGAGCGCGGCCTTGGCCTCCGAATCGCCCGGGTTCTCCTTCACGGCGGCGGTGTACTCGGCCTCGGCCGTGTCGTAGTCACCGGCCTCGATAGCCGCGAGCCCCGCGGCGTGGTGCGGGGGAAGCTCCGGCTCTGCGGGCTCCTCGGGGGCGGCGTTCGCGTCCGTGGGCGCCACCGTGCCGGTGATGCCGTTCTGGGCGGCCACCTGCAGGAGCTGGTCGAGCACCTGGCGGATCTGCGACTCCGGGTAGGCACCCTGGAAGAGCGGCACCGGCTGGCCGGCCAGGAGCGCCACCACGGTGGGGATGGACTGCACCTGGAACGCGGAGGCCACCTGGGGGTTGGCGTCCACGTCCACCTTGGCCAGCAGGAAGCGTCCGCCGTACTCCGCGGCCAGCTTCTCGAGGATGGGACCGAGCGTCTTGCACGGCTGGCACCACTCGGCCCACAGGTCCACCACCACGGGGACCGTGGTGGACTGCTGGACCACCTGGGAGAAGGTGGCATCCGTAACGTCCACCACCACGCCGCCCGCGGCCGGGGTGGTGGGGGCTGTCTGTGCTGACTTCAGGGCGCTCAGGTCAACGGCGCCGCGGATGGGCTGGGTCATGGGATCCATGGTACGCAGCCACCCGCGGGCATCCGGACTCCGTCCGCCACCCGCAGAAATCGCGCGTGGGCTACGCGGGTGGCTGGATGCGCGTCGGGCTGGCTGGCGTTGCCCGGTGGAGTGGCGGGGTTATGCGTCGTCCGCGGCCTCGTCCTCAGTCTCCGCGTCCTCGGTTCCCTCGCCGTCGGTGGCCTCGCCCTCCTCGGCCCCCTCGCCCTCGGCGGTCTCGCCGTCCTCGCCCTCGGCCGGGGCGGGGGCGGCGCGGACCACGTCAAGCAGCGCCTGCTCGGCACCGAGCACGGTGATCTGGCCTTCCCCGTCCGTGGCGGGCGGGATGTAGAAGGCCACCGAGAGCAGGTAGCTGGCCG